>JAISKU010000023.1 GCA_031261245.1 Oscillospiraceae bacterium
CGGCGTCGGAGAACTGCGACAGCGCGCTTCTCGCCGCGACGACGTCTCCCCGCGCGGCGCATCGCCCGAAATTGTACTGTCCGCCCTGCGCCATCATCATGCAGCTATGCGACAGCCGCTTCAGCCGCAGATCCTCCGGGAAAAATTCCGACAGATACTCGCGCGTTTTCGTGAACTCCCCGGAGTTGTCGAGGAATATCTCCCCGTTCACCGCCATCGCGAGGTTCTCCTCCGGGATGTTCACCCAATCGTTCAGCGTTTTCGGCCCTTCCGGGTATCCGATCAAGCTCCTGTAAAAACCGCCGACCGTCTCGATTCCGACGCGCGCGCCGTACTCCGACTTCGTGCGCGGAAATTCCGGCGGGTGCGTCTCTAAAAGCTCCGCCTTCCACGCCGCCAGCTCCGGAATGCGCGCCGAATATCCCTCCGGTAGCCACAGGAAGAAGTCAACTCCCCAGTCGTGGTCGCGCGAAATCTCATCGTCGTACCCGAAGCACTCGGAGCCGTTCCCCACGAGCCCCGCCGCGAGGCTCGTCAGCAGCTCCGGAAAGCGCTCTTTTAGCGACGGCAGCGCGTACCTCTCAAAATACTCGTGCGAGAGTGCGAGCGCACCTGTCATTTACCCCTCCGCGACTCGAGCTTCATCAGCCAGAATTTGCACTCCCGCGCGCGGTCGTGCTCCTCCCCGAGTATCCCCTGCAACAGCTCAAGCGCCACAGCGCCGTGGCGCAGCGCGTTGTCGATATCGCCGAGTGCCTCATAGACGGCGGCGATGTTGCGCTCCGTCGTGGCGTACTCTATATTCTGCCCGAAGAAACGCTCCGTAAGCGCGAGCGAGGCCTCGTAATTCTTCAGCGCGGCGGCGTAGTCGCGCTTTACAAACAGCAGCGTTGCGTATGTGGAGAGCGCGGCGGCGTGGTGGACGTTCTCCTCGCCCATGTTTTTGTAGAGCTCCAGCGCCTCGGAGACGAGCTTCTCCGCGCCGTCGTAGTCCTTTTGGCGTATCCTCACGGCGGCGAGGTTATTCAGCGCCGTGGCGACCTCGTGCTCCTCCCCCGCGCCCGCGCGTATGAGGTCAAGCCCCTGCTTCGCGTAATCATACGCCTTGTCGTAGTCGCCCGTCTCCTGGTACGCGAGCGAGAGGTTGTTGAGCACACTCGCGTACGCGTAGTCGTCGCGCAGCTCGGAGGCTTCAAGCATCTCCTTCGCGCGCAGGAAGAGCGTAACCGTCTGCTCGCTGTCGCCCATCAGGCGGAACAGCCCCGCGAGGTTCAGCAGTATCTTCGCGTAGGCGGGAGAGCCCGACGCGCCATGCTTTTCCATCTGTAACAGCGCCTTTGAGAACGCCTCCGCCGACTCAGCGTACCGCGATACGCCGCGGTAGAACCCCGCCAGCTCGTTTAAGAGCGACACGTATTCGGAGCGCTCATCCTCGGCGTTGCCCTCCATGACGCTTATCGTCGTCAGCAAAAAGCTCTCCACCGCGTCGTTGTTCCCCTCGGCGTACAGCGCGTCGAGCTTGTCAAATATCCCCTGTAGCATAATTTCATCCGTTCCGGGCACAACGCCCTTTTATTTTGTCGCCATAGCAGATATCCGCCCTAATCGCAGTCCGCGCAGCCGAACGACCAGTCCAGCACCTCCAAGGGCGACGCCTCCGCGCGCGTGCGCGCGGCGTCCTCCGCCTCCTTGAGCGAGGCGTAGCCGTAGAATTTCACCGAGTTTGCGAGTATCTCCCCGGCGAGCGACACGCCGTTCGCCTCAAGCGCGTCGAGGTGGCGACCCAGCGCCGCGAGCGTGTTTTCGGAGTACGTCAGCAGCTCCCCGAGCTGGTACGTCTCGATCGACGTCACGCCCGAGAAGTCCGACGCGGAGTGCAGCGGACGCCCCGTGCCGGAGACATACGGGTACTTCTCCTGAAGCGCCTCCGTCTGCGCCAGCATTTTGTCGGAGATCGCCTGCGCGAGCGCTTCGGCGCGCTCCGTCGGGCGCGGCACGCCCTCCATCAGCTTTTCGTAGCGCGCGGGCGTCGTCGTGCGCATCATGTGTATGTACTTCTCCGCGATGAGGTTGCGCCCCGCGACCTTCGCGGCCTCGAGGTCGCCCTCGTAGGACTTCGCCGCCTCGTCCGACCACGCCTCAAACTGACCGCGCCGCATACCGTCAAACGTGCGGAAATCGTCCTGACAGTCCGCCCTCGGCCCGCCCTCGTTCACGAGCTGGAACATATCCCACTCAAGCGCGACAATGTTGTCCGTCAATGCCTTATCCATGTCCTCACTCCGTTCTTATTTCGATATTCATTATTATATCCAATTACGCCGCATGATGTCAAATACTTTATTGAGCATGAATCATAACAAAAAGGGACGGTTAAACCGTCCCTTTCGCGTCACTCCTCAATATCGATGTCGTATGAGCTCTCCGGCGGCGTCTCCGGCTGTGCCGGCTGCCCCTCCGTAGCCCTGCCGAAGCGCGCGCGCGAGTTTTTCATCTCGTCGAGCGCCGCCGAGAGCGACTCCTCCGTCCGGCGCAGCGTCTCGTCAACGTACACCGTCACGGTGCGGCGCAGCGTCTCGGCATTCGTCTCCGCCGACACGAGCAAATCGCGGCTCTGCGTTTTCGCTATGCGCAGAACCTCCTGTTCGTCAACGAGCTGGCGGGAGCGCTCCTCCGCCGCGCGGCGCATCTCCTCCGCCTCACGCTTTGCGCGCGCGATAAAGTCGCTTTTCGCCGCGACAAGCCTCTGCGCCTCGTCGAGCTCCTGCGGGAACATCTGCCGCGCCTCCTCAAGCAGGTCAAGCGCCGCGCCTCTGTCGATGATGCACTTGTCCGCGCCTATGGGAATCCATTTTGCGCTCTGTATCATCGTGCGCAGCTGTTCAAGCAGGTCGGCAACTCTTTCTCCACTCATTTGTCATGCCCTCTTTTCGTTATTGGTTAATCTTGCGCAGGATATCGTCAATAATCTCCCTCGGGACAAATTCCTTGAGATCCGCGCCGTACTTCGCCATCTCTTTGACAACGGTTGAACTCAAATATGTATACTTGCCGCTCGACGCCATGAACAGCGTCTCGATATTCGGCTCAATTATCTTATTCGCCAGCGCCATTTGGAATTCAAAGTCGAAATCCGAGACGGCGCGCAGCCCCTTGATAACCACCTTCGCGTCGAGCTCCCTCGCGTGCTTTACAAGCAGATCGTCGCTCGTGTCCACCTCGACGTTGCCGAAGTGCCGCACCGTGCGGCGTATCATATCCATGCGCTCCTCACACGTAAAAAGCGGCTGCTTTGAGGAATTTGCCATCACGCAGACATAGAGCTTGTCGAAAATCCGCGAGGCGCGCCGTATTATATTGAGGTGCCCGAGCGTGATCGGGTCAAAACTTCCGGGATACACAGCATTTTTCATAAAACCGCTTCCTTGGTGTAAATTGTTATTTTGATCTTGCCGTACCTGTACTCACGCTGCTTCCTGTACGGTGGCTCCGTCTCAGGCATTTTCAGCTCATCACGCGATTCGCAAACAATTATACCACTATCTTTCAAAATGTCAAATTCTATTATCCGCCGCAGGCATTTTTCTATAAAATCCGTGTCGTACGGCGGGTCGATGAGTATAATGTCAAACGGCTCCGCGCGCCCGATATACTCCAACGCGTCGGCGCGAACCGTCCGCGCGGCGCCACCCGCCCCGCACAGCTCAATATTCCGCCGCGCTATCGCGATCGACTCCTGCGACGAATCGACGAACACGCACTCCGCCGCCCCGCGCGAGAGCGTCTCGAGCCCGAGCTGCCCCGTGCCGGAAAACAGGTCGAGCACGCGCGCGCCGGCGATTTGAAACTGTATTATGTTGAACACCGACTCCTTCACCTTGTCGCTCGTCGGCCGCACGTCAAAGCTCTTCGGAGCCTCAAGCCTTCTCCCGCGAAAGTCGCCCGATATCACCCTCATTTTTCGCCCTCCCCGTGAAAGAAATTGAATACCGCGTCGGCCGCGTTCTTCGGCACTATTTTGCAGAGCTCCTCAAGACCCGCGTCAGATATCGCCGAAAGACTTCCGAACGCCTTCAGCAGCGCCTTGCGGCGAACCTCTCCGACGCCGGGTATCGCGTCGAGCTTTGACTTCCGCACGTTCTTTGAGCGCCGCTCGCGGTGGAACTCTACGGCGAAGCGGTGCGTCTCCTCCTGAATCGTGCCGATGAGCGCGAACGCCGCGGGGTTCGCGTCGATGCCGATCTCCCGCCCGTCGGGAGTCACGAGCGCGCGCGTGCGGTGCCTGTCGTCCTTTACCATGCCGAACACCGGCGCGGCGATTCCGAGCGCGCCCAGCGCCGCCGAAGCGACATTCGCGTGGGCCTGTCCGCCATCGATAAGAAACACGTCCGGCAGCGGCGAGAACTTCTCGTCCCCGTCGAGAAAGCGCTTTGCCCGCCGCGTGACGACCTCCTCCATTGAGTGGTAATCGTCCTGCGATTCGAGCGACTTTATCGCAAAGCGGCGGTACGCCGCCTTTTTCGGCTTGCCGTTTTCAAAAACCGTCATCGATGCGACGATCTCCTCGGAGCCCGTGTTGGAGATGTCATACGCCTCCATGCGCGCGGGCGGAGCGTCGAGCGCCATCGCCTTTTGCAGCCACTCTATCGTCTTGCGCGTCTTTTCCTCGCGCGTCGTGGCGCGCTCCGTCTCCTCGCGGGCGTTTACCGCCGCCGTCTCGACGAGCTTGCGCTTGTCCCCGCGCCTCGGCACGTTCAGCTCCACCCTGTGCTCCGCCGTCTGCGTGAACAGCAGCTCAAGCACCTGCGCGTCCGGCGGCGCTCCCGGCAGCAAAATCACGCGCGGGAACGTCTCGCGCGGCAGGTAATACTGGCGCAGCAGCCCGCTTATCGCCTCGCTGTCGTCCTCGATCGGCGTGTCGATAAGCTCAAAATCCTTGTCGAGCAGCTTTCCGTCGATACAGTGCAGCACGACGAAGCAGCTCCTCGCCTCTCCCCTGTAAAACCCGATCACGTCCGTGTCCGCGCGCGCCCCGGAGATCACGAGCTGGCGCTTCGTCAGCTCCCGCACCGCCCGCAGCCTGTCGCGCAGCTCGGCGGCGCGCTCAAACTTCATCTCCTCGGCGGCCTGCTCCATCTCGCGCGTGATATCGGCAATGAGCTTTTCCGCGTGGCCGTCGAACGCCGTAATCGCGGATCTCACCGCCTCGGAATACTCGCCCGCGCCGCGCTCCGGCAGGCACCAGCCGCGGCACGAGCCTATGTGCATATTCAGGCACGGACGCTCTTTCCCGATATCGCGCGGGAATTGACGCGTGCACGTCGGCAGCCCGAACGCCTTGGAAACGGCGTCTATCGCCGCGTGGGCGACGTTGCGCCCCGCGTATGGGCCGAGGTATCGCGCCCCGTCGCTGCGCTTTTTTGACGCGACGGAAAAGCGCGGGTACTCCTCGCGCGTGTCCACGCGTATGAACGGGTGACCCTTGTCGTCGCGCAGACGTATATTATACTTCGGCATGTGGTGCTTTATGAGCTGGTTCTCGAGGACGAGCGCCTCGAACTCCGAATTTGCGATTATTACGTCAAAGCTCGCGACCTTCGACACCATCAGCTCCGTCTTCGGCTCGTGCTCGCCGTGGAAATAGCTCGACACGCGGTTTTTCAGCGCGATTGCCTTTCCGACGTAAATAACCTCGCCGCTTTTGTCCATCATAATATACACGCCCGGGCTTTTGGGCAGCGCGTTCGCCTTTTCCCTCAGAGTGTCACGCATTTTATCCCTCCCGCCGCGCAGTTTGATTCGCTCCCATTATCGCACAGTTGAAGTCAAAAAAAAAGTTAAATTTATTATTTTGACGTTGCATTTTTTTAATTATCTGATATACTATACGTTAATTGGCAAGTTTCGTTTTTAAGGAGTGTTTCTCATGTCAAACTATATTGACCAGGAAAGCGGTCTGAAAAGGGTCGGCGGAAGCGCCGCTCTGTACAAGAAGCTCCTCGGAAAATTTATCGAGGGAAAATATCAGGAACAGCTTGAGACCCTGCTCGCCGAAGGCAAAATCGAGGACGCGACAGGCATGGCCCACACGATCAAGGGCGTCGCCGCGAACCTCTCGCTCACCGAGGTGAATCGGCTGGCGTTACAGGTGGAGCAGGCGCTGAAAAGCGGCGGGGACTACGCTTCCCTCGTGCCTCAGCTGCACGCCGCGACGGACGCGACGATCGAGGAGATCAACGGGCTTTAGGCTCGCGCCTACCAACCGCAAAACTGCTGCAAATACTGTGATGTGAGGTGCCTTACAGGTGAAGGATTTGGTTTTAATTGTAGATGACGTCGAGATCAACCGCATGATTCTCGCCGAAATACTGAGCGATGACTATGAAATTTTGGAGGCCTCCGACGGTATTGAGACGCTCAAGATATTGTTTGAGCAAAAGGTCTCCCCCACCGCCATTCTTCTCGACATCATCATGCCGGGCATGGACGGCTTTGAGGTGCTCCACGAGATAAAAACCCACCCCGAGACGGAGAAGATACCCGTACTGTTCATCACCGCGGCCGACGCCGACACAAACGAGTCGCGCGGGCTGAAATCCGGCGCCGCCGACTACGTCTCAAAGCCGTTTAACCCCGACGTCGTAAAGACGCGCCTTGAAAACCACATAAATCTGACGCGCTACCAAAACGAGCTGGAAGAGCTTGTCGAGGAAAAGACCGCCGAGCTTCAGCGCACAAACGAACAGACCCTCGAGGTTCTCGCGGACATCGTCGAAAACCGCGACGAGACGTCGGGCGCACACATCAAGCGCACGAGCGAGCTGTCCGCTATCCTCATCAGGCGCATCATATCAAGCCCCAAATACGCCGAATACGCAAAGGCGAACGGCCTTGACCAAAAGGTCGCGGGCTTTATCGTCCGCGCGACCACCCTGCACGACATCGGCAAAATCAAGATATCCGACAACATCCTGCTGGCGCCGCGAAAGCTGACGGATGAGGAATTCAATATAATGAAAAAACACACCACCTACGGCGGTGAAATCATCGACAGTATTCTCGAAAAGCTAGGCGACAACGTGGGCTATTTCGGATACAGCAAGCAGATATGTCTCGGCCACCATGAGCGCTGGGACGGCCGCGGTTATCCGCGCGGAATCAAGGGCGACGCCATTCCCTTTTCCGCGCGGCTGCTTTCTGTCGTCGATGTTTACGACGCGCTTGTCTCAAAACGTCCGTATAAGGATCCGTTCCCGCACGACGAGGCGATAGGCATCATAGTCAAGGGCGGCGAAAGCGGCCAGTTTGACCCGACGCTTGTTGAGGCGTTCGTTGAGGTCGCGGATGAAATTGCGGAGTTTGAGTTAAGTCTAAAGGTCTAAACCAAAAGATATAAGGAGTGTTCACATGAAGGATTTCAACGGTAAAATTGCCTTTATCACCGGCGGCGCCTCCGGCGCGGGTCTCGGTCAGGCAAAAGTGTTCTCGGAGGCGGGAATGAAGGTCGT
>JAISKU010000187.1 GCA_031261245.1 Oscillospiraceae bacterium
CGCGACACCTGCTGCTGCGCCTGTATGCGCACGGTGAATATCCGCCGCACGACCTCTTCCTTTATCCCCTCTATCATCTGCTCAAACATGTCAAAGCCGTCGTGCTTGTACGCGTCCACCGGATTCTCCTGCCCGTAGGCGCGCAGCCGCACGCTGTCGCGCAGCTCCTCCATCGCGTCGATGTGCTCCATCCAGTATTCGTCCACGACGCGCAGCAGTATCACGCGCTCAAGCTCGCGCATAAGCGGCGTCGCGCTGTCGGGCAGAAGTCCGAGGTGCTTCTCCTTCGCGTTATATACCGCCTCGGCGCGCGCGAGAAGCTTCCTCTCAAGCTCGCCGCGCTCCACGCCGCCCTCCGGCAGCGCGACCTCGCCCTTCGCGAGGAAAACCCCCTCGAACGGCGCGACTATCTCGCGCAGCTCGCCCTCGTCCTCAATATCCTCCGCGCCCTTGACGGCCGCCGAAATCACGTCCGAAATCATCGACATGATGTTCGATTTCAAATCCTCGCCGTCGAGCACCTTCGCCCGCTGCCCGTAAATCAGCGTGCGCTGCGTGTTCATCACGTCGTCGTACTCCAGCACGCTCTTGCGCGACTGGAAGTTGCGGCTCTCCACCTTCTTCTGCGCGTTCTCAATCGCGTTCGACAGCATCTTCTGGTCAATCGGCGTGTCCTCGTCGAGCCGTAGTGTGTCCATCATGCCGATTATCCGCTCGGAGCCGAAAAGCCGCATAATATCGTCCGTCATCGAGATGTAAAAGCGCGTCTCGCCCGCGTCGCCCTGCCGTCCGGCGCGCCCGCGCAGCTGATTGTCGATACGGCGTGACTCGTGCCGCTCCGTGCCGATTATGAAAAGCCCTCCGGCGGCCTTGACGCGCTCCGCCTCCGCGCTCGTGTCGCGGCGGTGGTGCTCCATGCGCTCCGTGAACATCTCCCGCGCCTTGATTATCTCCTCGTCGTCCGTGTCCGCGTGGCTCGTCGCCTCGTTTATAAGCTCGTCGGACAGCCCCGCCTTTTTGAGATCCCGCTTCGCCAAAAACTCCGCGTTCCCGCCGAGCATTATGTCCGTGCCGCGCCCGGCCATGTTCGTCGCGACCGTCACGGCGCCGAACGTGCCCGCCTGCGCGACGATCTCCGCCTCGCGCTCGTGGTTCTTCGCGTTTAGCACATTCGCCTTTATCCCGCGCTTTTTCAGCAGAGCGTCGAGGTGCTCGCTCTTCTCAATCGACACCGTGCCGACGAGCACGGGCTGCCCAGTCTTGGAGCACTCCTCAATCTGCGCGATAATCGCCCTGTACTTCCCGTCCTCGGACTTGTACACCACGTCGGAATTATCTATCCGTATAAGCGGCTTGTTCGTCGGAATCTCGATGATGTCGAGCTTGTATATCGCCCCGAACTCCTCCGCCTCGGTAAGCGCCGTGCCCGTCATGCCCGACAGCTTCGCGTAAAGCCTGAAATAATTCTGAAACGTGATGGTCGCGAGCGTTTTCGTCTCGTGCGCGACCTCGACGCGCTCCTTGGCCTCTATCGCCTGGTGCAGCCCCTCGGAGTACCGCCGCCCGAGCATCAGCCGCCCCGTGAACTCATCGACGATTATGACCTCGCCGTCCTTCACCACGTAGTCGATGTCGCGCTTCATCACGCCGTGCGCCCGAATCGCCATGTTTATGTGGTGGGAGAGCGTGTTGTTCTCAAGATCCGCGAGGTTTTCCAGCCCGAAGTACGCCTCCGCCCTCGCCGTACCGCGCGGGGTAAGCGACGCCGTGCGCGCCTTCTCGTCCACCACGAAATCCGCGTCCGCGTCCTCGTCCTCCTGCGACTTCTCGTCGAGCGTCGCGAATACCTTCACCTTCAGCCGCTCCACGAACTCGTTCACCTTCGTGTACATGTCCGTGGACTCGTCGCCCTGACCCGATATAATCAGCGGCGTGCGCGCCTCGTCGATCAGGATGCTGTCCACCTCATCGACTATCGCGAAATTGTGCCCGCGCTGCACCATGTCGCTCTTGTACAGCGCCATGTTGTCGCGCAGGTAGTCAAAACCCATCTCGTTGTTCGTGCCGTAGGTGATATCCGACGCGTACGCCGTCCGCCGCTCCTCGTTCGACAGCCCGTGGACGATAAGCCCCACCGACACCCCGAGGAACTTGTGCACCTTCCCCATCCACTCGCTGTCGCGCCGCGCGAGGTAGTCGTTCACCGTCACGATATGCACGCCGTTCCCGGCTAGCGCGTTCAAGTAGCTCGGCATCACGGCGACGAGGGTCTTGCCCTCGCCCGTTTTCATCTCCGCAATCCGCCCTTGGTGCAGCACGACGCCGCCGATCAGCTGCACGCGGAACGGCCGCATACCGAGCACGCGGTCGCACGCCTCGCGCGACACCGCGAACGCCTCCGGCAGAATGTCGTCGAGCGTCTCGCCCCGCGCGAGTCTTTTTTTGAACTCGTCCGTCTTTGCGCGCAAATACTCGTCGGACGCCGCGCGCAGCTCGTCCTCATACGCCTCTATTTTCACGATAATCGGCTCGAGCGCGCGCAGCTCCTTCTCGCTGTGACTGCCGAAAACCCTCGATAAAACTTTTAACATGCACTTTCGCCTTTCGTCATTGGAAATTAACTCATATATTATAGCACATATACCCGAATAACAAAAGCAAATTTATTATTAAAAAAAGGAGCGGCGGCCTCCCGGCCGCCGCTCGCGCGTTTTGTCGCTATTTTGTCATTATATCGACAGCTCCGTCCTCTTTATGAGGTCGTTCTGCCCGTCCGGGTGAAGCTCCACGAAGTACGCGGAGAAGCCCGCGACGCGAACCACAAGATCCTTGTACTTGTCGGGGTTCGCCTTCGCGTCCTTTAGCGTATCGGCCGACACGACGTTTATCTGAAGCTCCATGCCGCCCATCGAGAAGTACGTCTGAATAAGCTGCGACAGCTTCGTCACGCCGTCGGCGCCGTTCATCGCGTTCGGGTGGAATTTCAGGTTCATCAGCGTCCCGTTCGGGAACTCGTCCTGCTTTATCGCCGCCACGGAGGAGATTACGGCCGTCGGCCCGTTCTTGTCATAGCCCTGCGGCGCCGCGATTCCGTCGGCGAGAGGGTCGCCCGCGTGCCGCCCGTCGGGCGTCGCCTTCGTCACGTAGCCGAACATCACGTTCGTCGTGACGGGGTACAGCCCCGCCGAGTACCTCCCGCGCGGCCCCGTAAGCTTGTTCACCGACTCCGCGAAGCAGTGCGCCGCGTACGTCACGAACTTGTCGCACTCCGGATATCCGTTTCCGTAGTGCTTGCACTCGTTCATGATGTACCCATGCATCTCCTCATAGCCCTCCCAGTTGGCCATGAGCGCGTCGTACAGCTCGCGCGTCGTGTACTTCTTCTGCTCAAAGCAAAGCTGGTTGATTATATTCAGCGAATCGGCCACGTTTCCGATGCCGACGCCGGAGTTGCCGGTGGAGTTGTACTTCGCGCCGCCCCACATGACGTCCATGCCCTTCTCCATGCACCCCTCCATC
Source organism: Oscillospiraceae bacterium (assembly GCA_031261245.1). GTDB lineage: Bacteria > Bacillota > Clostridia > Oscillospirales > Oscillospiraceae > JAIRRO01. The sequence goes on from JAISKU010000187.1 coordinate 3,520, forward strand.
GTCGCGGAGACGAGCGGATTCGGTATCACCTCGCGGGCGATGTACTCAAAAGAGTTGATGTTCATGATGTGCCACCGCACGAAGATGTCCAGCTGCTTCTGGAACGCGTCGAGCACCTGCTGCATGTCCGTCATCTCGTACAGATAGCCCGTCTCCGCGCCCACGCGCGGGTTCGGCGTGCCGACCGGCGCCGCCATGAACGAGTTTAGCATCGGCACGGGCGTGTACCCGTCGTTGATCGCCAGCAGCAGCGCGTTCGCGAGGTTCATGTAGCTCTCCGTGCCCGTTCCGCCGCACGCCGGCCACTCGTTGCCGCAGCCCGCGGGCTCGACGCAGCCTATCATCGTGCCAAGACGCGCGTCCTCGAGCGATAAGCCGCGCGACATGAGCGCCGGAATGATTATATCCTGGTTTTCATACGTCGGCACGCCGCCGCAGCGCTTCGTCGTCTCAATCGCAGCCTCCCAGAGCGCCGCCGGCGTCTTGGAGTGTATCAGCAGCGCCTGCGGGGGGTCGTGCAGCACGAGCCTCCCGACGGATTGCAGCATGAAGAACGTCGCCGCGTTTGACGCGTCGTTGCCGTCCTTGTCCACGCCGCCCATCGTCATAAGCTGCCCGGACGTGTAGCCCGGATTGCTCTGCGTCGCGCCGTAGCTCCACGGCTTGTTCATCTCCGCGACCTTCAGGTAGAACAGGTCGAGTATCTCCTGCGCCGCCTCGTCGGTGAGCGTCCCGTTCTCCAGATCCCTCTCGAGGTAATCCCCGAGGTATCTGTCCACGCGCCCGAAGCTCATGCCGTGCATGTTCGCGTCGAGACAGAGCGCCGTCTGGTACATGAACAGGCACTGCACCGCCTCGTGGAAGTTGCGCGCGGGCTTCTCAACAGTCCAGTTGAGCGCCTCGACCATTCTCCCGAGCTCCGCCTTGCGCGCCGGATTCTTCTCCGCGTTGAACTTCTCCTCCGCGAGCGCCGCGTAGCGCTTCGTGAGGATTATTATACCGTCGCAGACTATCGAGACCGCGCGGTAGAAGTTGTACTGGTCAATGCTCTTGCCCGGAAGCGCGTTGGCGATAAGCTCCTCGCGCTTCGCCTCGGCCTCGGCCTTTATCGCGGCGAAGCCCTTGCGTATCGCGGTGTTGTAGCCGGTCGCGAAGTGTCCGACGGGCGACGCCGTCTGCCCGACGGCGGAGAACATCGTGACGCCGTTGCCCGCGACGGGGAAATACTCGTCAACTATCTGCGCGTCGGTTTTCGCGGACATGCACTCCTTGAGCCAGAAGTCCACGGTGTTCAGCACGTACTCGCGGTCCTCCTCGGCGATGATGTACGGGTCGATCTCGCGCGTGGAGATGTAGCGGTTCTCAAGCTCCTCCTTGAGCCAGTCCACGGAGTTCTCGGGATACAGCGCCGCCGCGCGGTATTTGCCCGACTGCGCGCCGACGATTACCTCGTCCTCGTCAATGCGCACCGGTATGTGCTCACAGATGTTCTTGAAGTTCTTCGCGCGCTTGAGAATACCGGACATCTCCGGATGCTCCTGATAGAACTCCGTAATCAGCTTGTATCGTGCGATACAGATTTCCGGCAGTGTGGAGCGGTACTTCTCCCGCATTTTTACGACGCGCTCCGTAATCGGCTTTAAGACATACGCCATATTGATTTCCTCCTATTTTTGATATCTCTCGCGAGGTTACAGCTTTATGTGTACAGTATAACACAGCCCGCGCGAAAAAGAAACGGGTAATCAATGCGTTTTTTGAATGAAGATATACTTTTTTCTCACTCACCACGCCGCCCGCGCGGGAATACAATGCCGTATCGAAATTAAGTGGGAGGTGTACCGCCATGAAATTCGCGGTAATAGGCGGGGATATGCGGCAGGTAAAGCTCGCGGAGCTGCTGCTCGCCGACGGACACGGCGTCTCCGCGTTCGCGCTCGACAGAATCCGGCTCACGGACGGGATTCAGGCGTGCCCGACGGCTCGCGCCGCGGCGGAGGGCGCGGAGTGCGTGATTCTGCCGCTGCCGCTCCAATCGCGGGAGGGGATGCTCTCCGCGCCGCTGTCGGGCGGCTTACATACAGTGCGGGAGATACTCTCCGTGATATCCCCGGCGCAGACAGTGCTCGCCGGCCGCGCGGACGACGCTTCGCGTGAGCTTCTCTCGTCGCTCGGCCTCGTGTTCACGGATTATTTTGAGCGCGAGGAGCTCGCCGTGTCAAACGCCGTCGCCGCGGCGGAGGGCGCGCTCGGCCTCATCATGCAGGAGACGGCCGTCACCGTCTGGCGCGCCAGAATCCTCGTCGTCGGCTTCGGCCGCATCGGCAAAATCCTCTGCCACCGTCTGCGCGGCCTCGGCGCGCACGTCACGGCGTCCGCGCGCACCCCGGCCGACGCGGCGTGGATCCGCGCCTACGGCTACACGCCGGAGGAGACGGGCAAACTCGACGGCCGCCTGTCGGGGTACGACGTGATAGTGAACACCGTCCCCGCCCGCGTGATGAACGCCCGCCGCCTCGCCGAGGTCGGGGCCGACTGCCTGTGTCTCGACCTCGCCTCAAAGCCCGGCGGGCTGGACTTCACCGCCGCCTCAAAGCTCGGCGTGCGCGCGATGTGGGCGCTCAGTCTGCCCGGCGAGGTCGCGCCCGCGACGTCCGGCGCGATAATCCGCGACACCGTTTACAATATTTTGACCGAAAAAGGGGTGATGAAATGAGGGCTTCGCGTGTCGGCTTCGCCCTGTGCGGCTCCTACTGCACCTTTGACCGCGCCCTCGCCGCGCTGGGGCGCCTGTGCGCGCTGTACGACGACGTGACGCCGCTCATGTCAGAAAACGCGTACTCGACGGACACGCGCTTCGGCGCGGCGTCGGGCTTCATCTCCCGCGTGGAGGAGCTGTGCGGCAAACCTGTAATCCACGACATCGCCTCCGCGGAGCCGATCGGGCCGCGCGCGCTGCTCGACGTCCTCGTAATCGCGCCCTGCACGGGCAACACTCTCTCAAAGCTCGCCCACGGCATCACGGACACGTGCGTCACGATGGCGGCGAAGGCCCACCTGCGCAACTCCCGCCCGCTGCTCCTCGCCGTCTCGACGAACGACGCGCTCTCCGGCTCCGCGCCCGCGCTCGGCGCGCTGCTCGCGCGGAAAAACGTGTACTTCGCGCCGTTCTATCAGGACGACCCGGAGGGCAAACCCGCCTCGCTGCTGTCGGATCTGGAGTGTTTGAACGAGGCCGTGGAGGCCGCGCTCGAGGGGCGACAGCTCCAGCCTCTGCTCACGTCGCGCCGCGCATAAAAAAAGGGCGCTTTACAGCGCCCTAAAAACTCAGCATACGCAGCAGATGCGCGCGGTACCGCTTCAAAAGCTCGCGCGGGTCATACGATACCTCCCGCCCCATAAGCATCTGCGTAAAGGCGTTCACCTGTTGCAGTACACAGTACAAAAACGCGGTCGAGACCGCCCTCGTGTCAAATTCCGGCGCGAAGCCGAGCCTCACGCAGCGGTCAAAGCCCGCCGAGAGCACGTCTATCGCGTATTCCACAAACGTCTCGCGGAACACGCGCCACGCCTCCTCGTCGCGGAACTGCTCGCTCTGAATCAGGCTGAACGCGAAGCATGTGAAGCTGTTGCTCATCTTCTCCGGCTCGCAGAAGATGATCTCCAGCACCTCCTCAAGGCTTCCCGCGCTCTCAAGGCTCTTCGCCAGCTTGTCGTGGTAGAGTCTGTACAGCTTCTCCGTGTGCGCGACCACGGCGCGCCAGATGGCCTCCTTGCTCGGGAAATGGTTGTACAGGGAGGCCGACTGAATCCCGATCTCCGCCGCGATGTCCTTCATCGACACGTCGGCATAGCCGCGCATCGCGAAAAGCACGGTCGAATACACGAGGATATCCTCCTTCGTGCCCCTTTTATCCGACAGATAGGGTATGCTGTAATCCGTGCCGAAAATCCTGAACACCGAAAATCCGGACGTCTCGATGTTACCCATGCCCGCTCACCCTCTCCGCCCGGAACATGTTCACCCTCTCGCGCCTGCGCGCGCGCAGACTCAGCGTGTCCTCAAGCACGTCCGTCAGGTGCGCCGGGAACACGAAGCCCTTCGCGAGCCTGCGTATCACGCTCTCTACGAAAACCCTGTCGCCGCAGAGCATCTCCGTGCGCTCCTCAATCAAAAATCCGTCCCCGTACACGGCGACCTTTACGCCGTATTCCTCGTCGGCCGCCGTCAGAGAGTATTCAAGCGTAAAGCCGTCCTCCCCGTCGCGGCACACGTATCCCCTTGTAATCAGCTGTGCTCTCATCTCCAAAACACCTTTCTCTTTGATAAGCTTTTTTCCGGCAAGAAAACTGAATAAACATATTGTAAGCTAATTAACGTTAGTTTGTCAACAGAGAATTTACATTTGTTTATACTTTCACAATTCGCAAAAGTCGTCGCCGGCGTAATATTTCTGTTGACATTTGTTAATTCTTCGAGTATATTGGTCGTATTCTTATTGGGCACCCGCACTATTTTATACGCTTGACACCCAATAAATTTGTACGTAACATAAGGACGAAGGTGTCGTTTCCCTGATGACGCCTTTGTTTTTTTGTTATAGCACGCTGAAGGAGGATTTACCATGAAAAAAACAAAAATCATATCCCTGATAATGGCCTGTACACTCGCCGCCGCACTGCTCGCGGGTTGCGGCAAGGGCGGCTCGGACAAGCTCAAAATCGGCCTCGTCGCGCCCCTGACGGGCGACAACGGCGTCATGGGGGAGAGCCAGCGCCGCGGCTATGAGATGGCGATGGAGGAGATCAACGCCTCCGGCGGCGTCGGCGGCAAGACGCTTGAGCTCGTCACCTACGACGACCAGGGCGACCCGCAAAAGGCCGCCTCCGGCGCGCAGAAATTCGCGGACGACAAAAGCGTGCTCGCCATCGGCGGCTCGTGCAACTCCTCCTCCACGCTCGCGATGATCCCGATCATCGACGGCGGCAAGCTGCCCGACCTCGTCGTCAGCTCAAGCTCCGCCGCGCTCACGGGGTCGAGTGAGTATTTCTTCCGCATGTCGGTGCAGGATGCCGCCGTCGGGCCGCTCATGGCCGACGCGCTCACAAAAATGGGCAAAAAGAGCATCGTGGTGCTCTATCCGAACAACGACTACGGCAAGGGCCTCAATGAGTCCATCGTCGCGCAGATGCTCGCTAACGGCGGCGACGTGCTCGACAGCCTCACCTACCTCGCGACGGATCAGGATTTCACCGCCCAGCTCACCACCGTCAAAAATCTCGACCCCGACGCAATCGCGCTCGCCGGCACGCCGACAGACTCCGGACTGCTCATCAAGCAGATCCGCCAGCTCGGCATCGACGTCCCGCTCATCGGCGGCACGGGGCTCTACAACGCGAAAACGATCGAAATCTGCGGTGACGCCGCGGAGGACATCATCGTAATCGGCGTGTACGTCGCCAGCAACCCCGACCCCAAGGTGCAGGAGCTTGTCGGCAAGTACGTCGCGAAGTACAAGCAGGAGCCTGACGGCTTCGCCGCGCTCGCCTACGACCAGATGTACGTCATCGCTCAGGCCGCCGAAAAGGCGATGGCCGCGAACGGCGGCAACATCACGCGTGAGACGCTCGCCGCCGCGCTGAAAACCACCGCCTATGACGGCGTAACCGGCTCCGTGACCTTCAACGAGGTCAACGACTGGGTGCGCCCGTATCTGACGCTCACCGTCAAAAACGGCGCGTTCGTGATGTTTGAGGGTTAGGCGCGCCGTCCTATAATTCTTCGGGGGAGTGGATGTCTTGGAATTCATACAGCAAGTCATCAACGGTCTTGCGCAGGGGGGCATCTACTCCCTCATTGCGATCGGCTGGACTACCGTCTACGGCGTCGTAGGCGTCATGAACTGGACGCACGGCGAGGTGTATATGCTCGGCGCGTTCTGCGGCTTCTTTCTCTTTACGCGCCTGCATCTCCCGTTTCTGGCGGGCCTGCTCATCTCCATGGTTGCCGGGAGCCTCATCGCCATGGCCATCGACCAGTTCGGCTATAAACCCCTGCGCAAAATCGGGATGCCCCGCATGGCGGGGTTCATCACGGCGCTCGGGCTGTCCACGCTGCTGCGGTACTCCTCCACGGCGCTCTTCACGCCCGACCCGCAGGCGTACCCCGCGAATCTCCTGAGCTATAAGCTCCTCACGCTCTTCCACATCAACGGCAAGGCGATAACGGTTAGCTCCCTGCACCTGATGATCTTCCTCGGCACGCTCGTCATCATGGCGGCGCTGGAGCTTTTCATACGCAAAACCCTCACGGGCAAGGCCATGCTCGCCGCGTCGCAGGACATGTCCACGCTGGAGCTCATGGGCGCCAACCCCGAGAAGCTGATTAAAATCACGTTCGCGATAAGCGGCGCGCTCGGCGCCGCCGCCGGCGTGTTCGTCGGCACAATCTACGCCATCAACACGATGATGGGCTCTCTCGCCGGACTCAAGGGCTGGTCCGTGGCGATTCTCGGCGGCGTCGGCAACATGACGGGCTCCATGCTCGGCGGTCTGCTCCTCGGCATCGCGGAGAGCCTCACCGCCGGGTTCGTCTCGACGGGCTACAAGGACGCCATCGGGTTTATAATCATGATTCTGGTGCTCCTCGTCAAACCCACGGGGCTCAAGGGCTACAGCGCCGAGGAGAAAGTGTAGGTGGACGCGTAATGAAAAAACTGCTCGCCCGCCTCCCGCACGGAAAAGGAGAGTGGTTCTTCGGCTCAAGCGGCAGGGCGACCTTTTTCGGCTCCGCCGCCGCGCTGCTGCTCGTCTGCTTCGTGGACGCGCTCTCGCCGTCCGCGACGATAATCCCGCCCTATTACAAGCACATTCTGTTCAGCTGTCTGCTGTACTCGATTCTCTCGCTGAGTCTGAACCTCGTCACCGGCTTCGTCGGCCAGCTCTCGCTCGGGCACGCCGCGTTCTTCGGCATCGGCGCGTACGTCACCGGCGCGCTCACCAAATTCTACGGAATTAACTTCTGGCTCACGATCCCCGCGGCGGCCGTGCTCGCCGCCCTCGTCGCCGTACCGCTCGCGGCGGCGGCCCAGCGCGTCAAGGGCGCGTTCCTCGTCGTCATAACCTACGGCTTCGGGGAGGTGCTGCGCTACGTCGCCATCAACACGGATTTCCTCGGCGGCTCCGCCGGAATGCCGGGCATAAAGCCGCCGACCATCTTCGGCTTCGCCTTCAACCGCGTCGGGCCGAGCGGGAAGGAGCTGTACATTCTCCTCGCGTTCGCGCTCGTGTCCCTGCTGTCCTTCTTCACGTGGAGAATTGAAAAATCCCGCGTCGGCTACGCGCTCTCCGCGATACGCGAGGATGAGATTGCCGCCGTCGCGATGGGCGTCAACACAAAATACTACAAGACGCTCGCAATAGTCCTGAGCGCGTTCCTGTGCGGCGTCGCCGGGAGCCTTCAGGCCGGCTACGCGTCGTTCGTAAGCCCGGAGATGCTCTCCTCCACCCAGTCGATTCTGATTCTCACGATGGTCATCGTCGGCGGCCCGCGCAGCATAAAGGGCTCGATTCTCGGCGCGGCGCTGCTCACAATCCTGCCGGAGTTCTTCCATTCCGTCAAGGACTGGCTCGGACTGGGCTTCGACCCGTGGATGATTCTGTACGGCCTCATTCTCATCATATTAATGCGTTTCCGCCCGCAGGGCTTCTGGGGCAAAACCACGGTGTTTTAGCCGTACAGAGGGGAGGTTGCTTAAATGTCCGTACTTTTAGAGACAAAGGCCGTGTCGAAATCCTTCGGCGGCCTCATGGCGAACTGTGAGATCGACTTCGCCATCTCCCCCGGGGAGATCGTCGCGATCATCGGGCCGAACGGCTCCGGAAAAACCACGTTCTACAACCTGCTCACCGGCATCTCCCCCGCGACCTCGGGGCAGGTGTTCTTTTGCGGCGCGAACATCACCCGCGCGAAGCCGGAGGCCATCGCGCCCCTCGGCATCTCCCGCACCTTTCAGAATATCCGCCTGTTCGGCAACCTCACCGTCGCCGAAAACATCATCGTCGCGCGCCACTGCCGCCGCAAAACCGGCATTTTTGACGCGCTTTTCGCCACCTCCCGCTCTAAATCTGAGCACGCGCTGAACGAGGAGACTATCGAGCGATGTCTCGACTTCGTCGGCATACACGACAAGCGGGACGAGCTCGCGAAAAACCTCCCCTACGGGATGCAGCGCCGGCTGGAGATCGCCCGCGCCATGGCGACGGAGCCTAAGCTCCTGCTGCTCGACGAACCCGCCGCCGGCATGAACCCGAGCGAGACGGACGAGCTCATGGGCATAATCCGCAGCCTCAAAAGCGCGGATTACACCATAATCCTCATAGAGCACGCCATGCGCCTTGTCATGAACCTCGCGGAGCGCATCGTCGTGTTCGACCACGGCCAGAAAATCGCCGAGGGACTGCCGGAGGACGTGCGCAACGACCCCACCGTAATCGAGGCGTACCTCGGAAAGGCGGTGGACGCGAGTTGACCGCTATGCTCGAGGTAAACGACCTGCACGTGTACTACGGCAATATCCACGCGCTCAAGGGGCTCAGTCTGCACGTCGCCGAGGGGGAGATCGTCTCTCTCATCGGCGCGAACGGCGCGGGCAAGACTACGCTGCTCACCGCTATAATGAATCAGGTGCCGCGCGCTCAGGGGAGCGTCAGCTTCCTCGGCCGCCCGACGGCGGGCATGACCACGCCGATGATTGTGCGCAGCGGCATGACCATGGTGCCGGAGGGGCGCCGCATCTTCCCGCGCTGTTCCGTGCTCGACAATCTCCTCCTCGGCGCCTACGCCCGAAAGGATAAAAAGAGCGTCAGGCGCGACCTTGAGGACATCTTCACCTCCTATCCGCGTCTTGCGGAGCGCCGCCGGCAGATCGCGGGCACGCTCTCGGGAGGAGAGCAGCAGATGCTCTCCATAAGCCGCGCGCTCATGTCGCGCCCGCGCCTCATGCTGCTCGATGAGCCGTCCATGGGCCTCTCCCCGATAATTGTGGAGCAGGTGTTCGCGACAATCAAAACCATAAACGAGGGCGGCACCACCGTCCTGCTCGTGGAGCAGAACGCGAATCAGGCGCTGCGCGTCTCCCACCGCGGCTACGTGATGGAGACGGGCGAGGTCGTGCTGGAGGACAGCTCCGCCAATCTCATGCAAAACGCGCAGGTCAAGGAGGCGTATCTGGGCAGCTGAGGCCGCACGGAGGAAATTATGAGGGTATTGCACCACCCCGTTCTGGGGGATTTGACGGGACAGAAAACCGTCACAATATACTACGGGGAGGAGCCCGTCGAGGCGTTCGAGGGAGAGCCGGTTGCCGCCGCCCTGCTGAACGCCGGAATCCGCGTGTTCCGCAAGACCGCGAAACGGCGGGAGCCGCGAAGCGTGTTCTGCGCCATCGGCCGCTGCACCGACTGCATGATGATCGTGGACGGAATCCCCAACACCCGCACGTGCGTCACCGCCGTGCGCGACGGTATGCGCGTACAGCTTCAGGACGGGCTCGCGCCCGTCGGAATCGCGCCGGAGGCGGGCGGCAGATGAGGAAAATCACCGCTGAAATCGCCGTCGTCGGGGCCGGCCCGGCGGGACTGTGCGCCGCGCTTGAGGCGCGCCTCGCCGGCGCGGACGTCGTACTGATTGATGAAAACAGGCTGCCCGGCGGGCAGCTCTTTAAGCAAATCCACAAATTCTTCGGCTCAAAGGAGCACCGCGCCGGCGTGCGCGGCTTCGCCATCGGGCAGGAGCTGCTCGCGCAGGTGTCGGACTCCGGCGCGCGCGTCCTGCTCGACAGCCTCGTGTACGGCATACAGCCCGATAAGAGCATGGGTCTGCTCACCGCCGGGGAGAACTGCCTGCTGCTCGCCGAAAAAATCATAATCGCCTCGGGCGCAAAGGAGAACTACACGCCCTTCCCGGGCAGCACGCTCCCCGGCGTCATGGGCGCGGGCGCGGCGCAGACGATGATAAACGTCAACCGCGTGCTGCCCGGTGCGCGCGTCGTCATGGTCGGCTCCGGCAACGTGGGACTCATCGTCTCCTACCAGCTCTTGCAAGCCGGCGCGGAGGTCGTCGCCGTCGTGGAGGGCGCGCCCCGCATCGGCGGCTACGGCGTACACGCCGGGAAGCTGCGCCGCGCCGGCGTGCCGTTTTATCTCGGCCACACCATAAGCCGCGCCTACGGCGACGACGGGGTGCGGCATGTGGAAATCGCGCGCCTTGACGAGCGCTGGAACCCCGTCCCCGGCAGCGAATTCACCCTCGACGCCGACACAATCTGCCTCGCCGTCGGCCTGAACCCCATGACGGAGCTCGTCTGGATGGCCGGCTGTCAGTTCGACTATATCCCCGCCCTCGGCGGCCACGTGCCGCTCCACGACCGCAACATGGAGACGACAGTTCGAGGCCTGTACGTCGCGGGCGACGTCACGGGAGTGGAGGAGGCCTCCTCCGCGATGGAGGAGGGCAAGCTCGCCGGCGTCGCGGCGGCGGAGGCCCTCGGCTACCTCGACGCGCGCGCCGCCAAAGAGAAAAAGGCGGAGATTGAGGCGCGCCTGAACCGCCTGCGCAGCGGTCTGTTCGGCGAAAAGCGCCGCGAGGCCAAGGAGACGCAGCTCGCCGCGATGCAGCGCGCGCGGGAGTCCGAAAAGGAGGTCGTCTGACATGCCCGAGGGCGTTGTGTACACCGGAATCCCCTCGCGGGAGGAGCTTGCCGCCTGTCCCGGAATCCCGACGGAGGCCCGCATGGCGCGCGGCCGCGTCGCCGTAATCGAGTGCGTGCAGGAGATCCCCTGCAACCCCTGTGAGAGCGCGTGCCGCTTCGGCGCTATCGAAATCGGAGAGCAGCTCACCGCGCTGCCGCGTCTGGACGGCGAGAAATGCACGGGCTGCGGCCTTTGCGTCGCGCTCTGCCCCGGCCTCGCCATCACAATCGTTGACAAGTCGTTCTCCGCAACGGAATCGACCGTGGACTTCCCCTTTGAGTATCTGCCGCTCCCCGGCGAGGGCGACACGGTGGATGCGTGCAGCCGCGCGGGCGAAACCGTGTGTCCCGCCCGCGTCGTCGCCGTAAAAAAATCGCCCGCCTACGCCGGCACGGCGGTCGTCAGCATCCGCGTCCCGACCGCGTTCGCGGACGAGGTGCGCACAATGCGGCGTCTGCCGCGCCGGGAGGAGGACATATGACAACAGACAATACAGATGTACTCATCTGCCGCTGCCAGGAGATCACGCGTGAGGATATCCGCCGCGCGGTGGAGGACGGCGCGACGACCGTGGACGGCGTGAAGCGCAGAACGCGCGCCTGCATGGG
>JAISKU010000212.1 GCA_031261245.1 Oscillospiraceae bacterium
AGCTCGAGGTAGTGCGCGCGCGTGTAGCGGCGGTTCATCGCCGCGAGCACGCGGTCGGAGCCGGACTGGAACGGCAGATGCAGGTGGCGCGCGACCTTCGGCGACTCCGCCATCGCGCGGAAGAGCGCGTCGCCCGCGTCCTTGGGGTGCGAGGTCATGAAGCGTATCAGAAAATCCCCGTCGAGCCCGTTCAGGCTGCGCAGCAGGTCGGGGAAACCGTGGGAGTACGAGTTCACGTTCTGCCCGAGAAGCGTGACGTCCTTCGCGCCGTCGGCGATGAGAGCGCGCGCGTCGGCGAGAACGGCGTCGGGAGTGCGTGAGCGCTCCCGCCCGCGCACATAGGGGACGATGCAGTACGAGCAGAAGTTGTTGCAGCCGTACATGACGGGGAGCCACGCCGTGTATTTGCGCGCGCGCAGTGCGGGAAGCCCCTCTGCAATCTCGCCGTCGGAATCCTCCACGGAGAACACGCGCTCCCCGCCCGTGAGGGCGGTCTCTAAAAGCTCAGGGAAGCGCCAGAGCGCGTGCGTGCCGAACACGATGTCCACGTGGCGGTGGGATTCGCGTATGCGCTCCGCTATCTCCGGGCGCTGCGCCATACAGCCGCACACGGCGAGGAGGAGGCCGGGCTTCGCCCGTTTGAGGTGCGTGAGCGCGCCGATGACGCCGAAAACCCGCGCCTCCGCGTGCTCCCTCACGGCGCAGGTGTTTATGACGATGACGTCCGCGTCCTCGTCGGAGGCTGCGACGCCGTACCCCATCTCGCGCAGCATACCGCGTATGCGCTCACTGTCGGCCTCGTTCTGCTGGCAGCCGAACGTGTGCACGCGGGCGAGCGGGGAGAGCGCCGAAGCGCGCGCTTTAACCCTCGCCATGGCGAGGGTTTGGGCGTCGAGCTGTGTTTTATCAATCAGAGCGGACAAATCTTTCTCCAAACAAAAAATATTATGAGTATTTTAACATTTATGTGTGGAAACTTCAATGAAAATGTTATATAATCAGAAAAAGATATAGTTGGGCAGTGGGGGGTTAAGCATTATATGAAAAACCTCGTAATTGACAGGCGCGTCATACGCGCAAACCTCGGACTTATCAAGGAGCGCGCCGAGGGCGCGGCGATTATCGCCGACCTGTCGGCGAACGCCGCGGGAATGGGGCTGTACGACGTCGCGCAGCTGCTGCGCGATGAGGGCGTGCGCGATTTCGCCGTCTCCGATTTGCGCGACGCGGCGCTGCTTCGGCGAAAGGGCTTCACGGAGGAGCGGATAATGATGCTGCGCTCCACCGCCGACCCGGACGAGCTGACGGAGCTGATCGACCTGGAGGTGATATGCACCTGCGGCTCCTACGACGCGGCGGTGGCGATAAACGGCATCGCGGAGAACAAGCGGACGATAGCCGAGGTGCAGATAAAGGTGGACACCGGCCTCGGCAGATACGGCTTTCTGCCGACGGAGACGGACAGGATCGCCGCGATATACAAGTACATGTCCTCGCTCGCCGTCGTCGGGACGTTCACGACGTTCTCGGCGTCGTGGCGCTCACGCAAGCAGACGCTCAGTCAGCTCGACACGTTCAACGCGGTTTTAGACAAGCTCGTGGAGATGAAGCTGGAGCCGGGGATCGCGCACTGCTGCGACTCGGCGGCGCTGTTCCGCTACGATTTTGCGCACATGGACGCCGTGCGCGTGGACACGGCGCTCACGGGGCGCGTGCCGGGCAAGCCGATACACGGCCTCGGCAAGGTGGGATACATCGAGGCGGGGCTTGAGGAGGTCGGCTGGGTGCCTAAGGGCCACCGCTACGGCGCGGAGCGGCCCGTCGTCACAAAAGCTCCGACGAAGATCGCGGTGCTGTCCGTCGGCTACTACCACGGCTTCGGCGTGACGCGCCACGTGGCGACGATGAGTCTTCCGGAGCTGCTGCTGTCGCGCTCCGGGCCGCTTTACGTGCGGATTAACGGGCAAAAGGCGCGGGTTCTCGGCAACGTCGGCCTGCTGCACACGCTCGTGGACGTGACGAAGGTCGAGTGCACGGTGGGCGACACGGCGATGCTGGATGTTGACCCTGTGAATGTAAAAGGGCTGCCGATACTGTACAAGTAGCGTCGATTATACGGGATTCTTCGCTTCGCTCAGAATGACAGGTTTCGTCAGAATGACAGGTTTCGGAGGTGGGACATTGAACAGAATAATTGAATTGCCGTCCCATCTCGCCGATATGATTGCCGCGGGCGAGGTCGTGGAGCGGCCGAGCTCCGTGGTGAAGGAGCTTTTTGAAAACGCCGTGGACGCCGGTGCGGACACGGTGTCCGTGGAGATCACGGGCGGCGGGCTGACGTACATACGCGTGACGGACAACGGCAGCGGGATATCGCGCGGGGATATAGAGCGCGCGTTTCTGCGCCACGCGACGAGCAAGATCAGCAGCGAGACTGACCTCGAGGCGATAAATACGCTCGGCTTCAGGGGGGAGGCGCTCGCCGCGATCTCCTCCGTGTCGCGCGTGGAGATGATCACGCGCACGGAGGACGAGCAGGAGGGCACGCGCGCCGCGCTCGACGGCGGCGACGTCGTGTCAATCGACGTATCGGCGCGCCCGCGCGGCACTACGGTGACGGTGCGGGATCTGTTTTTCAACACGCCCGCGCGGCAGAAATTCATGAAGACGGACAGGGCGGAGGCGGCGAACGTCACAGCGGCCGTGACGCGGCTCGCGCTCTCGCGACCCGACGTGTCTGTGCGGTACACGCGCGACGGCGCGGAGGAGATGCACACTCCGGGCGACGCGCGCGCGGACTCGTGCGTATACGCGGCGCTCGGGCGGGAATTCGCGGGCGGGATGCTGGCGTTCGACTACGACGGCGACGGCGCGAGGGCGCACGGGTTCGTGTCAAAGGTCTCCGCGCTGCGCGGGAACAGAAATTATCAGTTTTTCTTCGTAAACGGGCGGAGCGTGCGCTCGCGCACGCTTCAGGCGGCGCTTGAGCAGGCGTACCGCAACCGCATGTTCACGGGGCGCTTCCCGTCGTGCGTCGTGTATATCGAGACGGGCGCGGGGCGGCTTGACGTGAACGTGCACCCGTCGAAGACGGAGATAAAGTTCCTGTTTGAGAAGCAGATTTTCGACGCCGTGTACTACGGCGCGCTCTCCGCGCTCGAGGACGACGGAGCGCCGCAGGATATCGCGGAGACGCGGCCGGTTTTTGAGCCGCTTCCGCCGCCCGTACAGACGCCGCGCGCGCCGGCGCAGGTCGCAAGGGAGCCGCAATATCCGCGGCGCGATGCACAGAATCCGGCGGAGCTGCCGATACGCGCACCCGCGCCGCGCGAGTACGCGGTCACGCCGCAGCCGCCGGAGCCGGAGCCGCAGACGGAGCTGGCGGAGATAGCGCGCACACCGGACTACCGCGTGGTGGGCGAGGCGCTCGGCACGTACATCGTCGTAGAGTCGGGCGGGAGCCTGTGGCTCGTGGACAAGCACGCGGCGCACGAGAGGGTGCATTTTGACAGACTTCGCGGCGAGAATCCGAACCCGATGCCGCAGGCGCTGCTGGAGCCCGTAATCGTCACGCCGGACGGCGACGGCGCGGAGCTGCTGCTGCAAAACGCGGAAATGCTCTCGGAGCTCGGCTTTTCGGTAGAGGATTTCGGCGGCGGGAAGCTCGCCGTGCGGCAGATACCGTCGGATAT
>JAISKU010000044.1 GCA_031261245.1 Oscillospiraceae bacterium
CTGCGCCTCCTCGATGAGCTCGAGCAGCTTGCCGAGGTCGCTGTCATTGATGCTGACGCCGACCGCGACGAGGAAGTGCGCCTCCTGCGGCTGTCCCCATTTGTCGGTGAATTTGCCGATGAGAATCGTCGCGCCCTTTGAGAGGCCCGTGACCACGCCGCTTGCGCTGACCGACGCGACGGGGTCGCCCTGGCGGAAGCTTGACCACGTGATGGTGTTCTTCGCGAACGCGGTCTCCTCGGGATTCGATGCCCCGAACGGGGTGACGAAGGTGCGAATCGGGATTGTCAGCGTTCCGCCGACCTTGCCGATGATGCCCTCACCGCCGTTGGAGAGGATGTACTTTGTGATGTTGTTTGAGTTGGTGATCTGGTATTTCAGACCTTGTACGATGCCGGTGCGTGTGCCGACCGAGATGACCGCGTTACCGGCCTGCTGGCCTGTGAGAACCGCCGAGATGCTGCCGGTTGCGGCGGTCATCGACAACGCGCCGGGATTGCTGTTCGCCCAGTTGTAGGCACCGCCTACGGGGCGCGTCAACGTCTGTCCGACCTCAATGACTCTGATATTCGGGTCGGAATCGGGTATACTGAATTCCTCGACTATCTCGTTCTTTGCCGCGAGGGTGGTGCTGATCGCGATCGCCGACAAGGTCAGCAGCAGCGCCAGTCCAAGAACGACGGCCATAACCCGATTTCGCTTGACACTAAACAATTTCGTAAGCATATGCTTATTCCCCTTTCTGTTTTGGATTATTTACTGCGTCAATCAAGTGTAGAGCGCGTCAAAAATCATGTTTATTGTGATCGGGTTTTCTGTCGTCAGACCGTCCTGCGTCAGGTTTGCGTGCAGGGTGAATCTCAGATTTTCTGTGTACGGGAAGAGCGCCTGAACTTCTTCCAAGCTGGGCATGTAGGAGAGCAGAATGGCGTTCTCACCGGTGCGCGCGCCGTCGGGAATCGTGCCGATTGTGACAAAGCTGCTGAATCTTGAGGAATCGCCTGTCACGCTGATTGTCGTCGGTTTCGACGGGTCGTAGCCCTTGATGACATCGCTGAGCGGGATTGAGCCGACTCTGATTAGATCGGAGAAGAACAAATGCTCATTGTAATCTACGTTCCTGCCGTTTATCTGGATCTCATAGCCCTGTTCCGGGGTGAAGCCGCCGGCGGGGGTGTTGACGTCAAGATACTCTGTCGTGGGCTCCTCAGTCGGAGGCGTGGGAGGCTCTTCGGTGGGGGGCGTTGGAGGCTCTTCGGTGGGAGGTGTGGGAGGCTCTTCCGTCGGAGGTGTTGTGGGCTCTTCGGTCGGAGGAGCTTCCGTCGGGAGGGCGTCGTTGGGGAGAACCGTGACGTTGTAGCTGTTCTTCTGGCCGTCCGCGCCCGTCGCGATTATCTGCACGGTGCCGGGCTTGACGCCTGTAACGACGCCGGTCTCGTGGTCAACTGTCGCGATTTTGGAGTTGCCGGTCGTCCATGTAACGTCCTGATCGGAGCCCGCGGGGTAGACGACGACGGTGGGAGGATCGATGGATTCGCCGACCTTGACCGTCGTGGTCACGCCGCTGAATACGATGGACACGCTGTTGTTTACGATGGCGTCGGTGATCTCCTGCGGCGCGTCTGTCCAGCTACCGAGCTCGTCAAAGGACACGGCCTCCATCTCGACGTGGATCGCGTAGTAGAAGCTGCCGTCCGGCTGTTCAATCAGCTTGACGCTCTTGAGCAGGTCGGCTGTCGTCTCGCCGGGTTTGAGGGCCTCGCCCCAGTAGGCGTAGGGGTTTGCGACGTCTCTGTCGTCATAGATCCACTTCGCGACGGGCTTCGCGCCGCCGGTGATCCAGTCGGAGAGGCTTATGACGTCGGGGCCGAGGTTCCATTGGACGTATCTGTGGAACTCCATGCCGTCGTCCGCCGGATTCGAGGCGTCCCAGAGGTGAATTGTGTAGGCGCACTCACCGTTGGACCAGAGCTGGTGGTCGGTTGTGGCGGCCGTAGTCGCGCGCACAACGCCGGGCACGAGGGAAACGGGTGTGCCCTCCGTGTAGCCGAGGATGACGAACGCGCCGTACTGTCCGTTCGGGTCACCGGCCTGCGTAGCCACGAGATAGCCGGCCTTGCCTATCTGCTCCGCTGTGAAAGGCGTGTACACGTGGTCGGGGTATTCGGCCGCGGCGGCTTCCTGAGTCTCAAACCAGAGGAAGCGGCCCTGCTCGTCTATCATGTAGCGCTTGTCGGAATACTGGTAGTCGGGCTTTGCGATCTCCATGTACTCCTTGAGCTGGAGGCGGACATACGCGGAGCCGTAGCCCTCCGCCGCGACGCCGAGGTTCGCCACGCGAATCTCTTTCTTGACGTCGGGGTCGCCCGTATTCCACTCGTCCTTCTCGTCAAAATCCTCAACGAGCTTTACGTCGTACTTCGGGGGGCCGCCGCTCCCCTCGTTGGTCTTGTGCTGATTGTGGTTCCTGTACGCGTATGTCCCGGACATGAGCAGGGACACGATACAAATCAGCGCAACGATTGCCGATACGTTTTTCTTCAGATTGCCTTTTTTGACGTTCATTGCAATTACTCCTTTTATTAAGTATTTATTTATACAAGACACGGTGCGGTCGCCACCTGTCTCGTGTAAACCTAAAGCAGAGGGACGTTCGCGTCCTTTTCCTTTTTGCGCTCGCCGAAAAAGGTTTTCAGCGACACGTACAGAAGAACCACCACGCCGAAAACCGCCAGCGTGATGAAGAGATGCTGCGCCACCCAGTAGAGCGCGCTGCCTATGTACGGGATTTTTACCTTTACCACGCCGACGACGTTCGCGGCGTACACGATGAGCTGGTCGGGGAGCTCGTTCTCAATGCCCTGCGTCTGAAAGCCGCGCTCGCCGCTGTTGTCGTAGTTTTCGGCTATGGCGATCACGCGGTGCGTGACGGTGCTGTTGTCCTCGCGGAGGTACGTGACGTCGTCGCCCACACGGATTTCGTTGGGGTTGATTTTTTTGTCGATTACGAGTGAGCCCTGCGGAATCTCCGACTGCATACTCGGCGTCAGCACGGTGTAGAAGGAGTACCCGCCGACCTTGCGGAGAAGGAGCGTGCCGATCACGACGAGGATCAGCAGCAGGTAAAATATTGCGTTCCCCACGCGCCCGCGACGCGTAGATTTATCAGTTTTTGCCATTATTATCGACCCCTTTTGTTCAGATTCGCGCATTCGCGACAGCTAAACCCGTTGCTTTTTGTATGGTCATAGTGTAGCGGTTTAGGGAACTTGAAGGTCAATAGGTTTGCGAAAAATAAAAAAAGTTTTTTTATTTTGATATTTTGGAACGATTTTATGCAAGATGTAACATTTTTTATAGCCTGTGGTACCAACTGTTTGAGGAATCGGGCGCGCAAGCGCCTCAGGTGTTGTTTACAAAAAATGCGAATTTTGGCGGTTGTGTATTGCGGTTAAAATGCTATAAAATGGCAAAAAAATCCTTGAAGCTACGTCAGGGTTATCCCGCCTTGACGGACGAAAAAATGCCCCGCAACCATATGGTCGCGGGGCATTTTGCGTTATATATATGATGTGTATTGAGGTTACGGCAATATCGCGCCGTATTTGAGGAGCTCGGCGCGCAGCTTCGCGAAGTCCACGTCGCGCACGCCGACGCCGTCCTTTACGGCGATCGCCGCGGCGGCTCCGGCGGCCTGACCAAAGCACATGCAGTGCGGGATGAGGTTGAAGAACTCCTGAAACTCGTAGTCGGAGGAGAACGCGCGGCAGGCGACGAGCAGACCCTCGGTTTCCTTCGGTATCAGCGAGCGGTAGGGGATATACGTTCTGGGATACTCAAGCGACTTGTCGCCGCGGTCGTTGTCCGCGAAAATCGCGATCGTGTCGTCAAACGGCGTGTCGGCGTCCATGTCCTTTTCGGTCATGTAATACTCGCCGATGATGCGGCGGCCGCCGGAGGTGCCGAGCTGAGGCGAGGAGAGCATTATGAAGCTCTTCTCAAAGCCGGGCATGTACTCCCGCAACAGCTCCCAGTTTTTTACGGACTCGCGCCGCGTCGTGACGTCGATGTACGTCATCTCCTCGATGTCGGTCTGGCGCAGGGAGCCGACGAGGCGGTGAATCCAGACGACGCCCTCTTGGTGTTCGAGCAGACCTCTGGAGAAGAACGGCATCCCTCCCGCTTTCATGAGCTCCTCGACGACGGATTTGTACTTGTCCGGTTCGGAGGTCATGAAGTCGTCGTACTTTTTGAGATCGACGTTGCACAGCCAGTAGACCCAGCCGAACTGCGCGATTCGCGAGCCGGGGAGCATGTATTCGTCCACCGCCGTGCCCGTGTAGGGCAGCAGGTCGCCGTCGCCGGTGCTGTCGATCACGACCTTGGCGAGGAGCGCCTGACGCCCCGACTTGCTCTCGACAATGACGCCCTTGACCGTGTTGCCCTCCATGATCGGCTCCGTGACCCAGGTGTGCAGCAGCAGCTCTGCGCCGGACTCGAGCACCATGGTGTTCAGCTCGTCCTTTGTGACCTCGGGGTCGACGACGGCGGTGTACAGCGTGACGTACTCGCCGGCCGTGTTTTTCCTGACGTAGAAGTGCATCATGTTCGCCTTGATGTATTTTTCGACGACGGAGGGCTCCGCCTTGCCCCAATACCGCTTTTCGGGGAAGCACGCCGCGCCGCGCGCCGCGAGGCGCTCTATGACCTCCTGGCAGAAGCCGCCGATGAGGTGCTCGCCGTATATGCTTCCGAGGTTCGGGATGATGTTGACGAGGCCGCCCGTGGCCATGCCGCCGAGATGGCCGTAGCGCTCAAGCAGGATCGTTTTCGCGCCGGCGCGCGCCGCCGAGACCGCCGCGGCGACGCCGCCCGGCCCGCCGCCGACCACAAGGACGTCGGTCTCGCGAATCACCTCGACGTCACGGCGCGCCTCCGCGACCGTTTTTGATGAAACGGCGCCTTTTTTCTCGAACTCGTGCGGCATATCGTACTTGCTGACAACCTCTGAACCGTATTTTGCCATAGGACAGACCTGCCTTTCTGCGAAAAATTTTATGAAATTATAGGTTTGTGTGCCGCGCGTCAGGGCGCGGCGTGGAGGTGGCACGCGCAGAGGTGGTTCGGCGCGATCTCACGCAGCTGAGGCTCCTCCACCGCGCAAACGGGCATCGCGTGCGGGCAGGAGGCGTGGAAACGGCAGCCCTGCGAGGGGATGCCGCCATCCGTCTGGATATCGGCAATGGGTTCCTGCTCTCTGGCGCGGCTGACCTGCGGGTCGGGCACGGGTACGGCGGTGAGCAGGGAGCGCGTGTACGGGTGTGCCGCGTGGACGCCGATTTCGACGCCGCCGCCGAGCTCGACAATTCTGCCGAGGTACATGACGCCGATCCTGTCCGAGATGTGGCGCACGACGGAGAGGTCGTGCGAGATGAACATGTAGGTGAGATTCATGTTTTCCTGCATCTGCTCCAGCAGGGTTATTATCTGCGACTGGTAGGACACGTCGAGCGCGGACACGGGCTCATCACAGACGATGAACTCCGGGTTCACCGCGAGGGCGCGCGCGATGCCGATGCGCTGCTGCTGCCCGCCGGAGAATTCGTGCGGGTAGCGGCGCGCGATTCCGCCGTCGAGCCCGACCTTTTCGAGCAGCTCCGTGACCTTTGACGCGCGGTCGCCTCTTGACAGGCCCGCGCCGGTCACGCACAGCCCCTCCGCCACGATGTCGCATATCTGCGAGCGGGGGTCGAGCGAGCCCGCGGGATCCTGAAATATGATCTGCATTTTGCTGCGGTAGGGGCGCATGTTGACGCGCGTGATGTCGGTTCCGTCGTAGAGTATCCGGCCGCCGTCGGGCTCCAAAAGCCGCAGAATTGTGCGGCCGAGCGTGGTTTTGCCGCAGCCGGACTCACCAACGAGGCCGAGCGTCTCGCCGCGGGCGATCTGAAAGCTAACGCCGTCCACCGCGTGCAGAACGGTCTTTCTGCCGATGCGGTTGCGCACGGCGAAGTTTTTTGACAGATTTTCAACGCTTATGAGTATTTTGTCGTCCATTATCGCTCCTCCGCCGCGCCGCCGTCAAGTCTCCAGCAGCTCGCGCTGTGCTCCGCGCTGAACACGGTTCTCGGCGGCGCCTCGCGCCGGCAGATTTCCGTGCAAAAGGCGCAGCGCGGGTGAAATACGCAGCCGTCGGGCGGATTTACGGGGTCGACGGGCGCGCCCTCTATCGGGATAAGCGGCTCATACGGCGGCAGGGAATCGACGCGCGGGACGGCCTTGAGCAGCGCCTGAGTGTAGGGGTGCGCGGCGCGGTAGAACATGTCGTCCACGGTGCCCTGCTCGAGTATATATCCGCCGTACATGACGGAGACGCGGTCGCAAATCTCGGCCACGATGCCGAAATTGTGGGTTATATAGATCATCGCCATGTCCGTCTGGCGGCGCAGCTTTTTCAGAAGCCGCAGTATCTGCGCCTGCGTCGTGACGTCAAGCGCCGTGGTAGGCTCATCCGCGATGAGCAACTTCGGGCTGCACAGCAGGGCGATGGCGATCATCACGCGCTGGCGCATACCGCCGGAAAGCTCAAAGGCGTAACGCTTCATGAGGCGGTCGGCGTCGCGTATTCCGACGCTTCGGAGCATTTCAATCGACTTCTCGCGCGCCTGTGACGCGGACACGCCCTTGAAATGGGTTTGCAGCGTCTCCGTGAGCTGGCGGCCGATGGTGAAAACAGGGTCAAGACAGGACATGGGGTTTTGAAAGATCATGCTGATCTCGCGGCCGCGAAACGTCTCCAGCTCGCGCCGGGACATGGCGAGAAGGTCGCGCCCCTCAAACGCGGCTGTGCCGGCGTTGATTTTGCCGGGTGCTTTCAGGAAGCCGAGGATTGTGTACGCCTCCACGCTCTTGCCGCTGCCGGATTCGCCGATTATGCCCATGACCTCGCCGCGGCGGACGTTGTAGCTTATTCCGTTGACGGCGCGCAGCTCCCCGCGGCCGGTGGGGAAGGACACGTCCAAGTCGCGTATTTCGAGCAATATATCCGAATCGTTTGTCTGATACAATTTATCCACCATAGCTTATAAGCTGCTTTCTCTCGGGTCGAGCGCGTCCCTGAAACCGTTGCCGAAGAAGTTTATTGAGATGACGCTCAAGGTCACCGGCAGGCAGCGCAAAAAGGTAATAAGCGGGTTGGCGCGTATAAACGACTTGCTCTCGGCGACGAGCACGCCCCACTCTGGCGTGGGCGGATTTATGCCGATGCCCAGATAGCCCATGAGCGTGCAGTTGAGTATCGTCTCGGCGATGCAGGTGGTCAGGTGGACGAGCATGGGCGCCGCGGCGTTGTGCAGGACGTGCCGCCACACGACGCCGAAGTGGCTTACGCCGAGCGCGCGCGACGCCTCAATATATTCGCGGCCCATTATGTTCATGACGGACACGCGCATCAGCCGCGCGAATTGCGGCGTCGCGGCGATGGCGAGGGCGTAGACGAATTTGCCGGTGGCCCAGCCGAACGCGGTCTCGACGACGATGGTGAGCAGAAAGGCGGGAATCGAGGCGAGAATGTCCATGAAGCGGGAGACCCAGAAGTCCACCCAGCCGCCGAAATAGCCAGCGAGGAGCCCGATGACCGTTCCGACGACGGCCGCCATGGCGGCGGCGGTGAGCGAGATGCGCAGCGTGATTCTGCCGCCGTAGAGTATCCGCGCCAGCACGTCGCGGCCGAGCTTGTCGGTGCCCCAGGCGTGGCCGGGCGCGGTAAACGACAGCACGTTATGGATGTCGATGGATTCGTAGTCCCACCGCGTGATGAACGGGGCGAAAACGCAGGAAAGACAGATCAATACAAAGATTGCGAGCCCGGCGATGGCGCTTTTGTTCTTGAGGAGGCGCTTGAAGCTCTCCTGCCACGGACTGCCGCCGAGGTACGGCTCCGGATTTTTGAGGGCGTTTGCCCTTTTCTTAAAATAATGCTTCACTGACGCGCCTCTTTCCGTCTCAAAGCGGACGTTTTACCTTTTGTGTACTGCTGTTTTATCTGCGGATCGACGAACACGTACAGGATATCGGTTATCACGCTGAGTGCGGCGAGCATGAACGCGATGATGACGGAGCAACCCAGCAGGGAGGTGACGTCACGCGAGTTCACAGACCGCAAAAGATAGGAGCCGAGACCCGGGATACTGAAAAAATGCTCTACAACAACGGCGCCGCACAGCATCTGCGTGGTGAGCGTGCCGAGCACCGAGACGATGGGGACGAGCGCGTTTTTCAGGGCGTGGAAATAGACGACCGCGCGCTCCTTCAAGCCCTTTGAGCGCAGAGCCGTCACATACTGCTGATCGAGAACCTCCAGCATACTCGCCCGCGTCATTTTCGTCACTGACGCGATACCGCCGGCGGAGAGCGTCATGGTGGGCAGCACGAAGTATATCGGGCCCGCGAAGCCGATGAGCGGCAACACCCGCAGCTTCAGCACGAACACGATGCACAGGATTATTGCGAGGCAGTAATTCGGGATTGAGGAGAACAGCGTGACGAGAAACATTATCACGTTGTCCTGCCACTTGTTTTGATGTACGGCGGAGAATATCCCGATGGGGACGCCGATGATGAGCGTCGCCGCGAGCCCCAGACCCGTCAGCAGAAGCGTGAGCTTTGTGCGCATGACAAGCTCCCCGATTATCTTCAGGGAGTTTCCGCTCGCCCTGCCGAAGTCATGGAGTATGAATACGTTGTAGCAATAGCGCAGGTATTTGGTGAAAAAATTGTTGCCCGCGTGCAGCAGCTTGAACAGCGCGTCGAGCGCGTCGCCCTTTCCGGCGGACGGAAACATGTTCAAACCGCCCGAGGGAATCGCGTACAGCAGCAGGAATATGACAAATACGACGCCGAGAATTATCGGAATTATCATTAGGATGCGCTTGATTATATAGCGAAACAGAGTTGTCCCCTCCAGTATGACCGTAGCCGAGTATTTTCGCAGTTTATCAGAAAAACCCGCCAATGTCAACTTGCTAATTGTGCAAAAGGGGGAACGGGGGAGAAAGGCGCAATAAATATTTTTATTCATTGCGCCTTTCCGTATTGTGTTTTTTGAGGATTCCTACGCGACGCCAATCCACCACTCGGCGGTTATTTCACCGTCGGCGGCTCCGTCGTGCCATATCAGTTCCTCCTCGTCGCTGACGAGAAGCGGGAAGCCCTCTGCGGCAAAGTCTTCTATTGCGCCGTCCACCATGACGGCTCCGTAGGAGAACGGCACGCCGGCGGACGTGTCGGCGATGTTCAGCCCGTAGGAGACGCGGTCGGTGATGTCGCGCACCTCGCCGTTGTACGTCGTGTAGACGTGAAGCCCCAAATCGGTCAGCGTGTTCGCAGGCGGCAGAACCCAGTCGCCGAATTTCATCTCCGACGCGGTAAGCGCGTCCACGAGCTCGGCATATAAATCCTCGCCGAGGTTCGCGGCGGTGAAATAAAACACCGAGTTGAATCCGATCGCGGCGCGCAGCCCGCTCGGCGGTGTGTTTGTTTTCAGGCTGAACGCGAATCCGCTTGAGACGTCAGAGAGCTGATTTTGCCGTCCGCTGATGAAGTTAGTTCCGCTGCCGTCGATCACCGCCAGAGCTGTTGACCACGTGAAGCCGTGCTCCGCTGCAGTGGCGAGCTGCGCCGCGTACGCGGCGGCGTCGGGCGTCGCGAGGAAGAACAAACCCGCCTGATTCGCCTCGGCGCGGACGACCTTTGCGGTGACGTCGGGGTTGTCCTCTGCTTGCTCAGGCTGCTCGCCTACAGTGGGCATCGGTTCGGTCTGCGCCGCGTCGTCGCTTTTGCCGCACGCCGCGAGCGCGGCGCACATTATGAGCGCCATGAGCAGGGAAAGTGCTTTTTTCATAAAAACCCTCCGTTCTATATTCGTTAGCTATGACTAACTATAGAATAGAAATTATAGTTAGCGTAAACTAACTATAATGAAGATATCACGCCATATGTATATTGTCAAGCATTGTTTTCGGAATTGGTGGCGTTACACGGCGATGCGTTTTGCCCACGCCGCCGCGTCGGACAAGTCCTGCGCGTCCGGGTGACCCGCCTGCAACCCCTTGAACTCGCCGTAGCAGTGGAAGCTCTCCGAGACGACCTCGATTCCCTTTGCGCGGAAACGCTTCAGCATTCTCTTGTTCCCGAACGTCATCAGCGCGGACGTGCCGAAAAGCGCGGCGCGCCTGACGGTCGGTGGAAGCTCCGCGATGTAGCGCACGAGCGCGGGGTCGAGGTTGCAGCCGTATATCATATACAGCGCTCCGCCGAGGAAGAGCATGTCCGTTTCGGGCGAGACCGGGACGGTGATCGGCTCCGCTTTCACCCCGAGGGCGGCCGCGATTGCGTCCGCGACCTTTGCGGTGTGGCCTGTTTTTGACTGGTAACGCACTTCGATTTTCATGGTGAACGCCTCACTTTCTGCGAGGAGTATAACACGGTTCGGCGGCAATCGCAATGGTATTTAATTGCTTGTATTCGGCGCGCGTTTGCTAAAACTCACCAAGCCGCAACCATATCCCGCGCGTAGTCCGACAGCGCCTGCGCGCTGTCGGCGAGGAGGCGGACGCACTTTCCGGCGGCGGCGTCCGACGTCGCCGCCTCCACGGACGCGCTCTCAGGAAGCGCCACGTCGCCGCAGCCGTACATGTACAGCAGACCGATGTGGGTGCGTCCCTCAAAAAAGCCGACGGCGGAAGGGTCGCGCTCGCTTGGAATCAGGCGCGTATTGTCGAGAAAGACGAGTTTTTCGCCGACGTGTACTGCGGTTCGGGAGCGGTAGGACTCAAACGCGAAGCGCTCGCCCTTGCCCGCGCGGCCGCAGGCGAGTATGTCGCAAAGGAAAAACCTCGAGTTTTCATGGAGATAAATGTCGGACTGCGACGCGAAACGGCTGCCGGCGAACGGGATTACGGGCGACGGGAACCAGCCGAGCGACGAGCCTTCGCCCACGTCAATCCGCACGCGCTGACGCGCGCCGTCGCCGCCGTTTGCGCGAAACAGTTTCGCGTAGGACTGCCCCGTCACGGCGGCGCGCGCGCCGTCCGCAACGTCGAGGGCGATATCGTACTCGTCGCCGTCGAGCAGACCGGCGCTCGCCTGCATGATCATCACCTCGGTGTGATTTTTGCGATAAAACGGCTTTGCGACCTTCAGCGGCGCGGTGAAGCGGCAGTCCGACACGATTGTCCTGCCGTCGTGATTTTCCATTTTGAGATACAGCTCGCTCAACGCAGCCCCTCTAAGAGCACGTCGGACTTTATCCAGTCGATGACGGCCTCCACCCCGTCGCACGTCATGAGATTTGTGAACATGAACGGGCGCCCCTCGCGCATACGCT
The DNA here is from genome assembly GCA_031261245.1 of Oscillospiraceae bacterium. Lineage (GTDB taxonomy): Bacteria > Bacillota > Clostridia > Oscillospirales > Oscillospiraceae > JAIRRO01. The sequence continues at coordinate 11,387 of JAISKU010000044.1, forward strand.
CCGAGTCGCGCGCCATGACGCCGAGATCCGCGCCGACGTACGGGGCGAGGTCTGTCTTGTTGATGACGAGCAGGTCGGAGCGCGTCACGCCGGGACCGCCCTTGCGCGGGATTTTTTCGCCCTGAGCCACGTCGATCACGTATATTGACGCGTCGGCGAGGTCGGGCGAAAACGTCGCCGAAAGATTGTCGCCGCCGCTCTCGACGAAAACAATCTGCACGTCGGGGAATTTCGCGGTCAGCGCCTCCACGGCCTCGAGGTTCATGGAGCAGTCCTCGCGGATTGCGGTGTGCGGGCAGCCGCCCGTCTCCACGCCGACGATGCGCTCCGCCGGAAGCGCGGAGTTTTTGACGAGAAACTCCGCGTCCTCCCGCGTGTAAATGTCGTTCGTGACGACGCAGATGCTGTACTCCGACGCCATCCGGCGCGTCAGCCGTTCTATTAGCGCTGTTTTTCCGGAGCCGACGGGCCCGCCGACGCCGATTTTTACGTATGACATACAAAAACCTCCTACGACGCGTACAGCCGCGTGTACAGCGACTCGTGCTGCATTGCGCGAAGCTCAAACCCCGCGCCGGAGACGCCGAGCTCGTCAATTTCCGTGTGGAGCGCACGCGCCACGGCGTCCGATATCCGCGCGGCCGCGTCGGCTAGCGCGCCCTGGGCGTCGTTTTGCCTGAGCGGCACGAGCTTCGCCGCGTGATTGACGGCCGCCGCGAGCAGACTGTAGCAGTAAATCTCCAGCCCGCGCGCCGTATCGGCCCCCGCGTCGCGTATAAACAGACCGGCAGCGACGGGGTAGTGCCCGACGCAGACTCCCGCGCGAACGAGTTCACCGTAGGCGGCGAGCGCGGGGCACGAGTACAGCGGCGCGACGGCTTTTATGAACCGCGAGCCGAGGTGCGCGCTGCCGTCCCGCAGTTCCTTCGGGGCTTTCATCGCGTCGCATATCGCGTCGAGCCCGGCAACATCTCCGCCGAGGGCGGCGTGCGCCGCAAGCCCCAAATCGCCGTACGGGAGAACGGCGAGGAGCGACGCGAGGTAGTCCGCCAGACTCGCGCGGTCGCGCACAAGTCCCTTTTGCGTGTACGTCTCCAGGCCGTTTGACAGCGTGTACGCGCCGACTGGGAAAAGCGGGTCAAACACCTGAAGCAGCGGCAAAAGTTCACTCATGGCCGTGACCGTGGGCGTGCCCGTCGGCGTGGGCGTGCGCCTTGACCTCCGTAAAGCCCGTGAACTTTTCGGTCACGCGCGCGCAGACGAAGCCGAGCCGCGCGAGGTACTCAAACGTCGGCGCGTCGTACGGGGTTTTTACGCCATCCTCCGAGATGGCGAGCGTCAGATGGCGGTTTCCGAGCTCAAAGCACACGCGCCCCATCTCGCGCATGTCGCGTACCTCGACGCGAATCAGCTCGCAGGGGTTCTGCGACGCGACGATTGCGCGCGTCTCGTCCTCGTATAAGACGTCACCGTCGCGCAGCGGCTCCGACAGGCGCAGCCCGATCTCCTCACCGGCGGAGCTTGTCTTTTTCATGATCTTGCGGCCCTGCTCAAACCACTCGAAAGACACGGTGTCAACGCGCACGCCTGACCGCAGAGCCGAGCCGGAGCCGACTATTTTTTCAATCAGCATGGCCTCACCTAAAACAAGTAGTATTTGCGCGTCAGCGGCAGCGTCTCGGCGGCGGCGCACGTGACTGGCTCGCCGTCCACCGTGACGGTGTACGTCTCTGGATCCACCGCGATATCGCCCGTGCGGTCGTTGAATCTCATATCCGCCTTTGAGATGTCGCGGCAGTTTTTTACCGGCAGGACGGTACGCTTCAGCCCGAGTTTTTCGGCGATGCCGCCGCCCGCCGCGATCCCCGACACGAACGTGGCGCACGTGCGGGAGAGCGCGAGCGCGGACGCGCCGAACATTTTTGTGTATATCACGGGCTGCGGCGTGGGGATTGAGGCGTTCGCGTCGCCCATTTTTGAGGCGATTATAAACCCGCCCTTTATTATCATCTCCGGCTTTGCCCCGAACAGCGCGGGACGCCAGACGACGAGATCCGCGAGCTTGCCCGTCTCAACGGAGCCGACGTAATCGGATATGCCGTGCGTGACGGCGGGGTTTATCGTGTATTTCGAGACGTAGCGCTTCGCGCGGAAGTTGTCGTTGCGCGCGCCGTCCTCGGGGAGCGCGCCGCGCTG
>JAISKU010000063.1 GCA_031261245.1 Oscillospiraceae bacterium
GCGCCGAGACTTCCGTATTTTTGAGGCATGTAATGCCCCAAATAGGCCCAATATACAAGCTGCCCCTCCGACCATTTGTTCGCTCTGGTCAAGAGAATCAGATAGCGAAGATCGCGCCATTGCTCCACGGTCATAGAGATACCGTCATTCAAGGCGCCGCCGTCGCCGAGCACATTATGCCAGAAAAGAGGATTGCTTGTCGCTGTCTCTCCGGGGTCACTGTTCCAATAGTATACGAACGGCGCGCTTCCGCCGCCGCCAAATTCACTGTGGGTGCAGAACGTCTCTCTCGAGAAAGGGACGCCGCCCTCCAAAGTGCCCGTAACGTTATAGGACGCGTAGCTGCCTTGGTTTGTTATGGTGCTCGGCACGATCATCGTCTGCCCCACAATCCCCGGGTAGTCCGCGGCCGACGCGTTAAACGTAATAAGCGGCGTCGCGAACTGCAAGACGAGCGTCAGCACCATTGCCAGACTGATTATGTACCTTGCCTTTTTTGTGATCCACGTGTTTTTCATTTTCCTGTTCATAATAATTCGACCCCTTGTTTTTTTGTTTGCATAAGTGGTTGGCAGTCACCGAAAAGCATTGTACTCAGCGGTGAATCAATCTGTCTCGAAGAGACAGATTTGGAAAGGCATGCCTTTCCTGGAATTTTTGTAATACGTATTGTATGATAAACCTAAAATTTGTAAAATGCAAGAGAATATTTGTCGTTTATCCTAATAAATACACCTAAATTTTCAAGTCGGAGCCGAAAACTGTCTTTTTTGTCATCGTCGGGAGATTTCGCCCTCCCGCTTTGACCTCCGGCCCGCTTTTACGCAATGGTATTGACTTTTCGGCGCGACGGTGACATAATGCAAAAACGGGCGACGCCGTGTTTTTTCACAATTTTATATTGCAAAACCCCGTGAATCGTGTTATATTGTAAAATAGATAGTAATATGTTCCAATTATTCGGATGCAGCCGCTTTGTGAATATGACACAAAACGGTGAATTTTCAGAGGTGAGATGAGATGTTGCTTAAAAAGAATACCGCGGTACTCCTCGCGGTCATAGTTTTGGCAGCGGACGCCGCGCTGGCGCTGGCGGGTTATTACATATCGCGTCTCGGCGGCCTGTTCGTTCTGATATTGCCCGTACTGGCGCTCCTCGCGGCGGGGATTTCCCTGCTGCCGATGCTCACGTTGCTCCGCCGTCTGAAGGGCGGCGCCGGAAAGATAAGCGGCTTTCTCGCTCTCGCCGCCGCCGGACACCTCGAAAAGCGCATCGAGGTGAACAATGAGGAGGCGTTCGCCGAGATTGAAAAGACCCTGAACGTCATGATGGAAAATCTCGAGAATATGAGCCGCGCGAAAAGCGACTTCCTGTCCAGCATGAGCCACGAGATACGCACGCCGATGAGCGCAATCGTCGGCATGGCGCAGATCGCGCGCAACGCCACCGACCCCGTGCGCGTCGCCGACTGCCTGCAAAAAATCGAGGACAACTCAAAGCACCTCATCGGCGTCATCAACGATATCCTCGACTTCTCAAAAATCGAATCCGGTAAGCTGCTGCTCGATGAACAGCTCTTCTCACTGCGCGAAAATCTGGATTTTATAGAGTCCATGTTCCAGGGCAAGGTCGCGGAAAAAAACCTCCATTTCATGCTCTCCGTCAACAACATCAAGCACGACGGCATCGTCACGGACTCCCTGCGCCTCAATCAGGTGCTCATCAATCTGCTGTCAAACGCCGTAAAATTCACTGACGCCGGCGGCATGATAAGCCTGTCGGTTGAGGAGCTCATGCACGTCGGCGATGAGAGCGTCTACTCCTTCGCCGTCACCGACACGGGCATCGGCATCGCGCCGGACCAGGCGGTGAAGCTCTTCACCCCGTTCGTGCAGGCGAACGCCGGAACGGCGAAGAAATACGGCGGTACCGGCCTCGGCCTCGTTATCTCCAAGGACATCGTGGCGAAAATGGGCGGCGATATAGAGCTCACCAGCACGCTCGGCGTGGGCAGCACGTTCAGCTTTACAATCCGCGTCGCCTCGCAGGACAGAATCGCGAGCGCGGAGCCCGTCGAGGAGGACGACGACACCCCCGACTTCCACGGAAAGCGCCTGCTCATCGTGGACGACATCGAGATCAACCGCGAGATCGCGCTCGAGATACTGCGGGAGACCGGCGTGGAGATGGAGACGGCCGAGAACGGGCAGGTCGCCCTCGACATGTTCTTGGAATCCCCGGCGGGGTACTTCGACATGATCCTCATGGATATGCAGATGCCCGTCATGGACGGCTGTGAGGCCACGGAAATGATACGCAAGAGTGAAAAAAGCGACGCCAAGACGATAAAAATCGTCGCCGTCACGGCGAACGTCATGCGCGACGACATCGCGCGCGCCTACGCCTCCGGCATGGACGGCCACCTCGGAAAGCCCATCGACTTCGGGGAAGCGTATAAAACAATGGCGACAATGCTGAAGTAGCCTCAATAAATAAAGGTGGAAATATAATGAAAAAGCTCTGGGACAAAAAAATATATTTTCTGATCGCCTTAAGCGTCATTCTCTTCCTCACGGTAAGTATATTCTCCTTTGTGTCGATAAAACAGCTCCAGGGCAACGCGCGCGTCGTCAACTACGACGGCATCGTGCGCGGCGCCACGCAGAAGCTCATGAAGATGGAGCTGCAAAGCGCCCACTCCGGCGGCGTCGATCTCGACGCCCGCAACGCGCTGCGCAACCGCCTCGACCGCATCCTGCACGCGCTCGACACCGGCGAGGGCGAGGATTCCGCGACGGAGACTCTCAGCACCATAATCGCCCTGCCCGACGACACGCACAGCGGCATGATAAAATCGCTCCTCGAGAAGTGGGACGCGCTCAAAAAAGAGATTGACAACGTGCGCCTTGACGCGGAGGACGGCGCGGCGGACACCACGACGCTCTATGCGATGAGCGAGGAGTATTTCACGCTCGCGAACGCCACCGTGTTCGCGGCGGAGGACTTCTCCGAGGCGCAGGTCGGCAGAACGACGACGATTCTCGTCATCGTAAACGCGGTGTTCATCCTCGCGATCATCATCGCCGGAATCTTCGTCGTCCGCGGAATGGCGGTGCGCCGCCGCGCCGATGCCTTGGGGAAAATCGCGTATGTTGACCCCCTGACGCAGCTTGAAAACCGCGCGGGCTGTGAGCGCAAAATCAGCAGCCTAAAGCACAACCCGACGGCGGACAGCCTCGTGGTTATAATGTTCGACATGAACAACCTTAAGCTCGCGAACGACTTCCTCGGTCATCAGGGCGGCGACCAGATCATCGCGCAGTTCGCGAGAATAATCGGCGCCGAGGCAAAGGATTTCGGCTTCATCGGCCGCTACGGCGGCGACGAGTTCCTCGCCATCTTTGAGAAATCCGACGCGTCAAAGGCGCGGGATTATCTGGAGCGCGTGGCCGACCAGATCACGGCGTACAACTCCCTGCGGGTTAACGACCTTGAAAAAATAAGCTTCGCCGCCGGCGTCTCGACCGGCCTGCTCTCGAACATGGAGATTGAGGACATGATCTACGAGGCTGACAGGAACATGTACGCCAACAAGCGCGAGATGAAAAAATCCCTCTGACCGCAAAAACAAATCGGCGTCCGGATTCCTCCGGACGCCGATTTTTCGCTCTATTCCGCGTCCTTGCGGTACTCCGCGAGCGCCTCCTGCTGCTTCCTCGCGCCTTTTCCGCATTGCGGCTCCGCCAGCTTGCAATTCTTCTCGCACTCGCCGCACGTCTTGCCGTCGAGGTACGCTAGCAGCGCCGGATCCGTGATCTTCTCGCCGTGCTCGTGTCCTCCGTGACCGTGCTCGCCACGCTCACCGTGGCCATGCTCGCCGTGTTCGCCACGCTCGTGCTCGTGCTCATGTCCGCCGCGCTCACCGCGAAATCCCCCGAAACCGCCGCGTCCTCCGTGACCGCGCCCGTGACCGCCGCGTCCCTCGTCCTCGCCGCCATGCTCCGGCCGCCACGAGGCGTGCAGCTTTTCAAGCAGCGCGAGAAGCGTCGCCTTTTCGCCGTCGTCGAGCGCCGCGAACATGCCGTCCGCGACCTGCGTCCTGTGCCGCCCGTGCTCCGCGGCGAATTCGCGCCCCGCCTCCGTGATCGCGAGGTTCACGGCGCGGCTGTCCCGCTCGTCCTTCGTGCGCGTGATGTACCCCGCGCTCTCGAGCTTGCCCAGGAGCTCACTTAGCGACCCGGCGCGCACGCCGAGCTTTTCAAGCAGCTCCTTCTGGCTCATCGGCGCTTCTGAGAGCAGCGACAGCACGTAACCCTGCCCGTGACCCGCGCCGCGCTGCGGCTGCCAACCCCGACCGACAAATATCGCGCCGTGCTGAAACAGCATGAACAGCTTTTCTGTTTGTGTTGGATTTTTCATTATCAATTCTGCCTTTCATATTGTGTTTATTTATGTACCTAACTAAATATAACACGTCTTTTCGCGTTTGTCAAGGTACCTAATAAAAATATTTTTTGTTGACAAATAAAAAGCTCTCGTGCTAAAATAAGCGTGTTGAGTAGCTGACCGCGTAAGTCCAAACGGACTTGCGCGGTTATTTTTGTGTCAGGAGGAAAAGTAATGGATACCGTCAACGCCAACGCATTTCTTGAAAAAGAACCCCTCGGAAGGCTCATGCGCAAATTCTCCATCCCCTGCATAATCTCGCTCCTTGTCGGCGCGCTGTACAACATTGTAGACCAGCTGTATATCGCCAACGCCGACTATCTCGGCTCCTTCGGCAACGCCGCCAATACCGTTGTGTTCCCGCTCACGGTCGTCGCGCTCGCCGTCGCCGTCATGATAGGCGACGGCTGCTGCGCGTTCGTGAGCATAAGTCTCGGGCGAAAGGACGGCGAAAGGGCGCGCCGCAGCGTCGGCAACGCCGTCGTTCTGACCGTCGTCAGCGGCGTAATCCTCACCGCCGTCTTTCTCATATTCAGCGACCGGATCATAACCATGTTCGGCGGCCGCGTCAATGAGGAGACCTTTGCGCTCGCGAAGGAGTATTTCTTCTACATCACGCTCGGCATTCCGTTCTACATGTTCGGCCAGGCGATGAACCCCGTCATCCGCTCGGACGGAAGCCCGAATTTCGCCATGATCTCCACCCTCGCGGGCTGCGCCGTCAACATCATTCTCGATCCGATTTTCATCTTCCCGCTAAAATGGGGCATGATGGGCGCCGCCGTCGCCACCGTAATCGGTCAGGTCGTCACCGCTCTGCTCGCCGTGTGGTATCTGCGCCGCATGAAGGCGGTAAAACTCAGCCGACAGAGCTTCCGGCTCCGAGGCGACCTCCTCAAGGCCTTTCTGCCGCTCGGAATAACCAGCTTCCTCTCGCAAATAACCCTTGTCGCGGCGATGGCCGCGATCAACAACATGCTCCACCGCTACGGGGCGCTCGACCCGGTATTCGGACAGTCCGAATACGCGCAAATTCCCATGGCCGTCGTCGGCATTGTCATGAAGGTGTTCCAGATTGTGATCTCCGTCTCCGTCGGGCTCGCGGCGGGGTGCATCCCCGTCGTCGGCTACAATGTCGGCGCGGGACGAAACGACCGCGCAAAGGGTCTCTTTACGCGCCTGCTCATCGCGGAGGCCGTACTCGGCGCGATTGCGCTGCTCGCCGTCGAGATTCTTCCGCACCGGCTGCTGGGCGCCTTCGGCGCGGCAGGAGAGAGCGTGTATTACACCGATTTCGGCGTCAAATCCTTCCGCATATATCTGTGTATGATGATATTCGCCTGCGTCAACAAGGCGTCGTTCATCTTTTTGCAGTCGCTCGGCCGGCCTTGGGTCTCGACGTTCCTGTCGCTACTGCGGGAGCTTGTTTTCGGCGTCGGACTCGCGCTGCTGTTCCCGGTTTTCTGGGGACTGGACGGCGTGCTGTACTCCATGCCCGTCGCCGATTTCCTGACGGCTATCGCCTCGTCCGTCGTCATCGTCGCGACGTACAGGGCTCTCGGCGCAGAGTCCGCGCGATTGACACCGCCCGTTGCATAATGCTATAATATAGAAAATTGTAATTTTACGCATATGTTTTTTGAGGATGTGCCATGTTCAAAATCCTGATCGCCGACGACGAGGCGGACATCCGCGCGGTAATCCGCGAATACGCCGAGTTTGAGGGCTACACCGCAATCGAGGCGTCCGACGGCATGGACGCGGTGCGCCTGTGCCGCGAAAACGACTTCGACGTCGTGATAATGGACGCGATGATGCCCAAGCTCGACGGCTTTTCGGCGAGCAAGGAGATCAAGAAGCTCGGCGACACGCCGATCCTCATGCTCTCCGCACGCGGCGAGGAGTACGACAAGCTCTTCGGCTTTGAGGTCGGCGCCGACGACTACGTCGTCAAGCCGTTCTCCCCGAAAGAGCTCATGGCCCGCGTGAACGTCATCGTGTCGCGCCGCCGTCGCGCCGCGGCCGCCGCGCCCGGCGCAGAGCTCACGCTCGGCGCGCTCGCGATAGACGTCCCCGGCCGCACGGTGCGCGCCGCCGGGCAGAAGCTCGACCTCACGCCCAAGGAGTACGAGCTGCTGCTGTATTTCGCGCAAAACGCGGGCGTCGCCCTCACGCGTGACGCGCTGCTGAACGCCGTGTGGGGCGTCGACGATTGCGGCGACGACAGGACGGTGGACGCGCAGGTGAAGCTGCTACGCGCAAAGCTCGGGCAGTGCCGCGACTATATCGTAACTCTCAGAGGGGTGGGGTACAAATTTGAACCGCAATAGGACGCGTCCCGTCGGGGTGAAGCTCTGGCTGTATTTCGCGCTTTTCGCCGCCGTTCTTATGGCGGTGCTCTGGCTCATGCAAATCGTGTTTTTGCAGAGCTTTTATGAGCGCATGAAGACCTCCGACGTCAAGAAAATCGCCGCGACAATCGTGCGGGAGTACGGCAGCGCCGATTTCGCGGACACACTCGACGAGCTCACCTTCCGCAACGCCGTGCTCGTCGTAATCCGCGACGCGCGCGGTGAGATCACGTACTTCTCCGATGAGCACAACGGCCAGAACCGCCCTCGCCCACAGTTCTACGGCGGAGAACCCCTCCCCGGCGGCGGCGACCGCCGTTTCGGCAAATCCCTAAGCTATGAGGCCGCCATACCCGGCGGCGGCACGGTGCTCATCTCCACGCCGCTTGAGCCGCTCAACGCCACGACAGGCATCCTCCGCACCCAGCTGCTCTACGTCACCGCGGCGTCGCTGCTCATAAGCCTCGTCATCGCGTTCTTCATCTCCCGCAAATTCTCGCGCCCCATATCCGGCATATCGCAGCAGGCCGCACGTCTCGCCGGCGGCGACTTCGACGTCACGTTTGACAAGGGCTTCTGCGCGGAGCTTGACGAGCTTTCCGCCACGCTCGACGACACCGCGGCGCAGCTCGCGCGCGTGGAGACGCTGCGGCGAGAGCTTTTGGCGAACATCTCCCACGACCTGCGCACGCCGCTGACGATGATAAAGGCGTACTCGGAGATGATACGCGACATTTCGGGCGAGAACCGCGAAAAACGCGAGGAGCATCTGTCCGTAATCACGCGCGAGACCGACAGGCTCGCCGCGCTCGTGGACGACATTCTCGACCTGTCCGCGATTCAGGCGGGCGGAGAAACGCTCACCCGTGAGAATCTGAATCTTAGCGAGACCGTAAAATCCACGCTCGCGCAGTTCGCGCCGCTCTTTGAGCGCGAGGGCGTCGCCGTTACCGCCGCCGTCGAGCCCGACCAGTACGCGCTCGCGGACGGCAAGCGCCTCACGCAGGTGCTCTACAACCTCATCGGCAACGCGCTCTCGCACGTCGGCGCGGACAAGGCGCTCTCCGTGCGGCTCGCCGACCTCGGCGCGTGGGTGCGGTTTGAGGTCACGGACAACGGCGAGGGCATCGCGCCAGAGGACCTGCCGCTCATCTGGGACAGGTACTACACCTCAAAATCCGGCGCCGCCTCCGGCCTCGGCCTGTCCATCGCGAAGAGCATACTCGAGGCGCACGGAGCGCGCTACGGCGCGGACAGCGCGCCGCACCTCGGCAGCACCTTCTGGTTCGAGATTAAAAAATAGGGGCTCACGCCCCTATTTTTCTCACAATTTTCATCATGCTTTCACACATTTGCGCTATCATGGGCACATAAAAGAGGTGATTTCATGGCAATCGAGATTTTCAGCCGTTTTGAAAATAAGTACAGGCTCAACGGCGACACGTTCCGCCGCGTCCGCGCCGCCGTCGCGGAGAACATGGAGCCTGACGCGTACAACCACGACGGCTGCACGTACAACATCCGCAACATCTACTACGACACGGCGGACGGCGCGATGATCCGCAACTCCCTCGCGAAGCCGCGCTACAAGGAAAAGCTCCGCCTGCGCGCCTACGGCGAGACGGGCAGCGAGGACACGGTGTACCTCGAGATCAAGAAAAAATTCAGCGGCCTCGTCAGCAAGCGCCGTAGCGCGCTCACGCTCTCTGAGGCGTACGCGTTCCTCGACGGCGGCGCGCTGCCGCAGCCGCGCGGGGACATGAACGCGCAGGTGCTGCGCGAGGCGCAGTATATCCTGCAACGCAAAATCCTGCTGCCGACCGCATACCTCGCGTATGACCGCCTCGCCTATTTCGGCGTCGGGCTGCACGACCTGCGCGTCTCGTTCGACACGAACATCCGCACGCGGCGCGACGCGCTGCGCTTTGAGGACGGCGACTACGGAGAGCCGCTTCTCGCCCCCGACAGCTGGATAATGGAGATCAAGGTCGCGCAGAGCATCCCCCTGTGGCTGTGCAAGCTGCTCTCGAAGCACGAGATATACCCCGAAAGCTTTTCCAAATACGGCGAAGAGTACAAAATACGGAGGTCACAGATATGTTCGGATCAATATTCAAATCAACAGACAGCGTAGCAATCAGCCCGTTGGGACTTGCCGCCGCGCTCGGCGTGGCCTTCGCGCTCGGACTGCTCGTAAGCGCCGTATACATGAAAACCCACAAGACAAAATCCCCGTCGCAGAGCTTCGCGATGACGCTCGTGCTTCTCCCGGCGATTATCGCGGTGATAATCGTGCTCGTCGGCTCAAACGTCGCGCGCGCATTCTCGCTCGCCGGCGCGTTCTCGATAATCCGCTTCCGCAGCACCCCGGGCGACCCCAAGGACATAACCTACGTCCTGTTCTCGATGGCCGTCGGGCTCGCCGCCGGAATGGGCTTCCTGCTGTACGCCGTCGTCGTCGGCGTGGCGCTGTGCGCCGTCGCGCTGCTGCTGGAGCTGTTCAAATTCGGCAAGTCTCGCGGCACGGAAAAGCTCCTGAAAATCACAATTCCGGAAAATCTCGACTACCAAAACGCGTTTGACGGCGTGCTGCAAAAGTACACGCTGTCCAACACGCTCCTCCGCGTGAAAACCGCCGATCTCGGCAGCCTGTTTGAGCTCAACTACTCCGTCGTCACGCGCGACGGCCTGTCCGAAAAGGACTTTCTTGACGAGCTGCGCTGCCGCAACGGAAACCTGAACATCACGCTCGTGCTCGACGCGCGCGAAAACCCCGAATTTTAGCGGGTCAAAGGAGAATTCCATGAAACGATTTTTCTGTATCGCGCTCTGCGCGCTCCTCCTCACCGGCTGCGCCACAACAAACGCCGCACCGGGCTCCGCCGACAGCGCCACACAGGCGCCCGCCACAGACGCACCGGCGCCCGCCGTCGCCGTCACGGGCTCAAGCCCGATCACAAAGGACGGAACCTACACGCTCACGGGCGTAATCGACGGGCAGGTTCTCGTCACCGCCTCGAACGTCACGCTCATCCTCGACAACGCCGCCATCACCTGCGCGGACGGCTCCGCAATCCTCGGCGACGACGGCGACGGCCAAAAGAGCCTGCAAAACCTCACCGTAAAGCTCGTCGGCAAGAGCTCCGTGTCCGGAGGCGCGCACGGCGTTCAGGGTAAGGACAACCTCACAATCACCGGCGACGGCTCGCTCGACGTCACCGCCGTCAAGGACGGCCTCCACGCGGGCGACACGCTGAACTTTGAGGGCGGCACTGTCAACGTTTTGAGCTCCTATGAGGGCGTCGAGGCCGCATACGTCAACCTCCTCGGCGGCTCGCTCACCACCCACGCCTCCGACGACGGAGTAAACGCCGCCTGTGACCGCGACGGCGTCGTGCCGTCCGTCGTAATCAGCGGCGGAGAGCACTATATCTACTCCGGAAGCGACGGCATCGACAGCAACGGCACGCTCGACATCAGCGGCGGCACAACCTTTGTGCTCATCAACGCGCCGCGCGACGGACAGACCTTCGACGCCGACATTCCCGGCTCGTTCCTCCCGCACTTGACACTAAGCGGCCAGTTTTCCGCCGGCGACACGCTCGCCGTCGCGGGCTTTGAGGTCACGCTCGACACTCCCGTCACGGCGGCGGCGCTCGTCCTCCCCGGCCTCGCGGACGGCGAATCTTACGGCGTCAAGCTCAACGGCTCCGACTACCGCGACGTCACCGCGACAGTTACCGTACAGCCCGGCTTCGGCGGCGGTTTCGGCGGCGGCAATCGCGGCGGCGCGCGCCCGGATTTCGACGGTGAGCTCCCCGATTTCGGCGAGCGCGCTCCGGGCGACTTCGGCGGCGGCACCCGCCCCGGGCGCGGCGCTCCGCCGCCCGCAACGTAAATATCATAACAAGAGGCGCGAATCTCTCGATTCGCGCCTCTCTTCGTCTATTCCGCCGCTTCCTCTGTCTCCGCTGCTTCCTCGACCTTTTTCGCCGTCTTTTTGGGCTTTGCCGGCGCCCGCTTTGACGCGGCCAGCCGCTTCGCGGCGGCGCGCTTCTGCTCCGTCAGAACAAGCCGCTGCTCCGTAAGCTGCTGCTTGTTCTCGTCCTCCAGTATCCGCTTCTCCGCCTCAACCTGCTCGCGCAGCAGCCGAATTTCGTTTCCAATCTCCTTTTGCGTCTCCGGATTTTCAAACTCCAGAAACGTCTCAAAGGCGGCCGGATACAAAAATTTCTTCTCGCCGTACTCGCCGCCGAATTTCACCGTCACCATCGTCTCCGTCTGCTTTACGACTGCCCCCGCTCCAAAGCGGTGGTGGCGCACCTTTTCCTTCATAACCTTCATTGCACTTCGTCCTTTCTTCCCGTTCCCTCTTCCTCCGTCAAAGTAAAAACGTGCGCCCTGACAACCGGTCTTACGTTCGTCAGAACTACACGCTGCATCGTCCTTACATTATAACACAGATTTGCGCCCGATGTAAGAAAAA
>JAISKU010000069.1 GCA_031261245.1 Oscillospiraceae bacterium
AAGTATAATTTATTGCGCTATGTGGCGGTATAGCTCAGTTGGCTAGAGCACTCGGTTCATACCCGTGGTGTCACTGGTTCAAGTCCAGTTACCGCCACCAGCATTTTTTATCCCCTCAAACGCGGCCCGTTGGTCAAGAGGTTAAGACACCGCCCTTTCACGGCGGAATCACGAGTTCGATTCTCGTACGGGTCACCACCACCCAAAAAACAACAGACAAGACCCGCGATTACTTGCGGGTCTTGTCCTGTGCATTTATCAATTATTTCGTTGCCGTTACGCCTTTCCCAGCGCCCGCAGCACCACGTCCGGCGTCGCCGGCGGATCCACCCACACGCCTATCGCGTTGTGTATCGCGATGATAATCGCGTGCGTGTTGCACAGCGAGTGCGAGATTCCCGACGCGCCGTAGGCGGCGTTGCCGCTGCGCGTCTCGAGCAGTACGCTCTCGACCGGCGGCACGTCCAGCATCGTCGTGCGCTTGTGGTCGATCATATTGTTGTTGAGCTGCAACCCCGTCTTGGGGTCATAGACGAACTCGCCGAGGAGCTGGCAGCTCTGCGAGAAGTACATCACCTGGTCAATCTGGCTCTCGAGCGACGTCGGGCGCAGAACCTTCCCCGGGTCCGCCACGATGCCGTTGCGCAGAATCTCGACCTCGCCCGTCTCCTCGTCCACCGCGACCTCGGTGAACACGATATTCATGGTGTCGAGCATTTTGCCCATTCCCGCCGTCCAGAGCGACACGGGCGGCCGCCCGGAGAATGTCGCAAACACGTTCGCGGCGACGGCGACGCCCAGCGGCTTACCGCGCGTGTTGTCGTCCCTGCGCACCACCCTCCCGCCGACGAGGTCGAGCTCGTCCGCCGAGGTGATACCCTCGAACGCGTTCTTCTGCGCGGGATCCTCAGGCGCGCCGAACCCGAACATGCTCGGCGCGGGCGGATTTTTTATCTGCTCCACCGCCGCCTCGAGGATATTCCGTTTCAGGATGTTCGCGCACTCCTTCATCGCCCACGCTGACGCCGTGGAGCCGTCGGAGCCGCCGCCCACGGGCGTAAAAATCTCGCGGTAGTCGAAGTCGATCGCGACGTCGGAGTACTCCAGTCCGAGCTCCTCCGCGACGACCATCGCGTTGCACTCCACGGCGTAGATTCCCGTGCAGGGGCCCTGCGTCGGCATGTGAACCACGCCGTTGCGCAGCTCAAGCTTGCACTCATAGCCCGAAAACGCGTGGCGCGGGCAGATTTGGTAGCGGAAGCTCGCCCCGTGCCGCCGCCCGTCGGGGAGCGTTTTCGCGCCAGCCCTGTGCGGCTCCCAGTTCATCATCTTTTTCCCCGCCTCAAGGCACGCCTCAAAGCTCGGCACCGGGCGCATATCCTCCTGCGAATCGGGCCCGTGCAGGTTCAGCTTCGCGACGTCCACCGGATCCATGTTCAGTTTTTCCGCGATGAGGTAAATCGCCATCGTGCCGGAGTCCCAGTTGAACGGGCAGTGCTGACCCGACAGGTACATCTTCCCGCGGTTCGTGTCCACCACGTCCATGCGCTGGCGAATATTCGGGCATTTGAGCGTGTAGTACGGGCCGTAGCCCTGATCGTTCGCCGCGCCGAAGCTCGACGAGCCGAAGGAGCCGTTGTCCGCGACCGACCAGTCGTCGATCGCGCTGATCAGCCCCGTGTCGTCAAAGCCGACCTTGAGGTACATGAACCGCTCATTCATCAAAAAGTCAAACGTCTCCTCGCGCGTGTTCGCGCAACGGACGGGTCTGCCCGTGCGCCGCGCGAGAAGCGGCGTGATCTCCTGCGACTTGCGCAGTCCCCAGTCGCAGTAGCGCCCGCCCTGGAACAGTCCGCGCTGAATCGTCTTTTCATTTGACACGCCGTACATCGCGCCGACGTTCGTGCGGCGCTGAACCGCGCCCTCGATGTGCAAATTCGGCCCCTCGCCGAGATACGGGTCGTCGGAGCCGTCGTCCCACCACGCGATGGACGCGGGCGGATTCGGCATACCCGACAGAAACGCCGGGAGCTTCAGCTCAAACTCGACGATGTGCTTCGCCTCCGCGAGGGCCTTGTCCACGTCGCCCTGCGTCGTGTCGGCATACGTCACGTTGCCCTTTCTCGGCGCGACCGGCGGTGGCGAGAACGGATTCGGCGGCGGCTCCTTAATATGCGCGCGCGGCGCGCCCTCCTCGCGACCTTTTTTTACGTCAATGACGAACGGCAGCACGTCCCACTCGATATCGAGCTGCCTCAGCGCCTCCTCGCAGATATCCTCGTCCTCCGCGACGACGACGACGGCGATCTCCTCGTTCTCCTCGCTCGCCCAGTTTTCGAGATACGGGGCCGGTGGCCCGAAGCCACCGCCGACCGTGTACATGTCCGGATCCTCCCACGTTACTATGTCCACCACGCCCGGTACGGCCTTTGCGCGGGTGATATCGACGCTCTTCACGACCGCGTTGGGGTACGGGCTGCGCAAAAACTTCGCGTGCAGCATGTTCGGCGCGGTGTAGTCCATGCCGAATTTCGCGAGCCCGGTCGCGAGCGCGTAGGAGAGCTTGCCGGGCAGATTCGGCTTCCCGACGACGCGGAAATCCTCCCGTTGTCCGTTTACGCCTGCTATATCCGCCATATCTTATTCACCTCCCGCAATTTTCAGCGCCGCCTCAAGTATCGCCTGCGCGTGGCGCGGGTACGTGCCGCAGATGCAGATGTTGCCGGCGAGGGCCTCGCGGCAATCCTGCTCCGTCGGGTTCGGATTCTTGTCGAGGAAATTCTTCGCCGTGACGAGAAAGCCCGTGGTGCAGTAGCCGCACTGCATCGCGTCCCAGCGGCAGTACGCGTCAATCAGCGGCTTCCATTTCGGGTCGGCGGCGATGCCCTCGACCGTCTGTATGTCGTGACCCTCGCACTCCACGGCGAGCATCTGGCACGACAGCACGGTGCGCCCGTCCATAATCACGCTGCATGAGCCGCACACGCCCTTGTCGCACATGTGCTTCGCGCCCGTCAGCCCGACGCGGAACTGCAAAGTGCGCTTGAGCGTCCAGTGCGGCTCAATGAGCACCTCGCAGTTCTTACCGTTGAGCGTCAGCACGACGGTAATGGGGGGAACCGCGCCGAGGTGCTCGACCTCGTAGTGCTGCTTCAGATCGGAATAGCTTCCGGTGATTTTGCCGCAAAGCGGACATCGGTACTCCGTCAGGGCGGTCGGGATCGCGCCGATAAGCGCGGAGGCGTTCGCGTGCGCGGCCTCCGGGGAAAGCGTCATAACCGCGCCCTGAATTGCGTTTGCTCCATTTGCCATAACAAGCCCTCCATTTTCAATGATACCTTTCCTTATCCCATAATAAGCTTTCTTTTTGCGCCTGTCAACATCACAAATATGTTGTATATCGCCTCAATTTGATGTATATTATTAGACAAATCAAATCTTTTGGGGGACTTATGGACATTGTCGTACTCTGCGGCGGGCTCTCCGCCGAACGCGACGTATCGCTCTCCACCGGCGCGATGGCGTCCGCGGCGCTCCGCCGGCTCGGACACCGCGTATACACGCTCGACCTCTTTCTCGGCACTGAGGTGCCGGAGGACGCCGTGATCTCCGACTCCGCGCCCGACCTCGACGCGCTGCGCGCCTCGCGCCCCGGCAACTCACGCGTGGGAGAGCGCGTGTTTGACCTCTGCCGCGCGGCGGACATCGTGTTCATGGCGCTGCACGGCGAGGACGGGGAGGACGGCAAGATACAGGCGGCGTTCGACCTGCTCGGCGTGAAATACACCGGTACCGGCAGCCTCGGCAGCGCCCTCGCGATGAACAAGAGCGTCACAAAGCAGCTCTTCCGCGAGCACGGGATTCTCACCCCGCGCGGCACCGTCGTCAACCGCCGCGACGCCGTACCCGAGAACATCGGCTTCCCGTGCGTCGTGAAGCCCTGCTCCGGCGGCAGCTCCGTCGGCACGAGCGTCGTCTACGGCGAATCCGGGTACGCCGACGCGCTTGAGGCGGCGTTCCGCTACGACGACGACGCGATTGTGGAGCAGTACATCAGCGGGCGCGAGTGCGACGTCGGCGTCCTCGCCGGGCGCGCGCTTCCGGCGATTGAAATCCGCCCCGAGGGCGGCTTCTACGACTACAAAAACAAGTATCAGGCTGGCATGGCGACCGAGATCTGCCCCGCCGATTTTCCCCCCGAAATCACAAAAAAGCTCCTGCGCACGGCAGAGGACGTGTTCCGCACGCTCCTGCTCGAGGTCTACGCCCGCATGGACTTCATCGTCTCCGAGAGCGGCGAGATCTACTGCCTCGAGGGCAACACCCTCCCCGGCCTCACCCCGACGAGCCTGCTGCCGCAGGAGGCCGCCGCCGTCGGGCTCGGCTACGACGCGCTGATTGACACGATTCTCCACGAATCCTTGAAGAAATACGGTGG
>JAISKU010000130.1 GCA_031261245.1 Oscillospiraceae bacterium
TTGCGGTAATCGCGGGCGCGGCGGTGATTTCGGCGGCGATAGGCTGGACGGTTTTGAGCACGCACATGGCCTACGCCGTATACGTGAACGGCGAGGAGATCGGCGCGGCCTCAACGCGCCTTGACGCCGAGAGGATAGTTAAGGCGGCCGAGGGGCAGCTCTCGGAGATATTGGGGTACGACTACCCGCTTGACGGCGAGGTGTCCGTGGCGGCGTCCGTCGGAGCCGTGACCGGGGCCGACGAGGAGCTTGAAAACGCGATTATCGGCGGCGTGCAGGGAGTTTCGCGGCTTTTTGCGATTGAGCTCGGCGGGGCGGTTATCGGGGCGTCAGAGGACGAGACGGAGCTTCGCGGGATAGTTGACGCGCTACTCGCGTCGTATGTGACGGAGGATACGGTCTCGGCGGAATTTCTCGACGACGTGACCGTCGTGAACAGGTTCGTGGGCGAGTTCGTGTCGCGCGACGCGGAGGTGACGGCGGCGCTTTTGCGCGACGTGGCGACGGTGGTGCGGGTTGAGGAGATTTCAAGCTCCGGGGAGCTGGCGTTTGAGACGGTGACGGTTCCGGATGCGGATATGTACGAGGGCGAGACGCGCACGGCGCAGGCCGGGGTGAGCGGCGAAAAGCGCGTGACAGAGCGCGTGGAGTACCGCAACGACGTCGAGTTTTTGCGCGAGGTGACGGACAGCGCGGTGGTGGTTGAGCCGGTTGCGGAGATCATCGCCGTCGGCACGGCGGAGCGGCCGCTGACCGCCTCTTACGGGACATATATCTGGCCGACGACAGGGGTAATCACCTCGAAATTCGGCTATCGCTCCGTCGCGGTGGGCTCCGACAACCACAAGGGGATAGATATCGCCGCGGCTCTCGGGCAGAGCATATACGCGGCGGACGGCGGCGTGGTGCTCGCGGCGGACAGCTCCATGAGCGGGTACGGGCTGCTCGTGCAGATACTGCACGACAACGGGGACGTGACGTATTACGGGCACAACAGCGAGCTGCTTGTGAGCGCCGGGGAGCGCGTGTATCAGGGGCAGGAGATCGCGAAAATGGGCGCGACGGGCGTCGCGAGCGGCGTGCACTGCCACTTTGAGATACGCGTCGGCGGGGAGCCTGTGGATCCGCTGGCGTATCTGCCGTGAGGGCGCGAGGACATGTAAACAGCAAGGCGGCGGGCGCAAAGCCCGCCGCTTTCAATTTATTTGTCAAAGTGCTTGCAAATATACCGCCGTTTAGGTATAATGCAGACATATTACACAAAATTGGGGATTTTTGATGATAACAGCGCAGGGACTTTACTTTTCGTACACGAATTCTCCGCCATACGCGCTGGCGGGGATAGAGCTGTCGATAAACGCGGGGGAGTACATCTCCGTCGTCGGGGACAACGGTAGCGGAAAATCGACGCTGATGCGTCTGATTCTCGGGCTGCTGCGCCCGACGCGCGGCACGGTTGAGACGCGGGCGGAGAGAATCGGATATGTGCCGCAGAGGAGCGACTACGCGAGGCGGGATTTTCCGCTGACGGTGGGGGAGATGCTGCGCTCCTACGCGCGGATAATCAAGGCGGACGCAAAGGCGGAGACGGCGGGGGTGCTCGCGCTGACGGGTATGCAGGGGCACGAGCGGAGCCTCGTGGGCGATCTGTCGGGCGGGGAGAGCCAGAGGACGCGCCTCGCGCGGGCGCTTATCGGCTCGCCGGAGCTGCTGATATTCGATGAGCCGTCAACGGGGATTGACAGGGGCAGCCAGGAGGAGATTTACGGGTTGCTGAGGCGGCTGAACCGCGAGCGCGGGATCACGATAGTGTCCGTCGAGCACAACCTCACGGCCGCGATGGCGAATTCGACGCTGATTTACCACCTGCACGGCGGGCACGGGCACAGCTGTACGCCGGAGCAGTACGCGGAGGAGTTTTTGAAACCGGGGTTGAAGTCGTAACGATGTTCAGATTTGAATTTATGCAGAACGCGCTCGCCGTGTCGCTGATAATCGCGGTGCTGTGCCCGTGTATCGGGGTGTTTCTCGTGCTGCGGCGGTACGCGATGATAGGGGACACGCTGTCGCACGCGTCGCTCGCGGGGATCGCGATAAGTCTGTCGGTCGGCGGGACGCCGCTCGTCGGGGCGTTTTTGTTCACAGCGGCGTGCGGGGCGCTTATTGAGTACCTGCGCGCGCACATCAAGAACGCGGATCTCGTGCTCTCCGTCGTGCTCGCGCTCTGCGTGGGCGCGGCCGTGACGATTATGAGCACGGGGCGGCTCGGGGTCAGTGTCGAGGGGTTCATGTTCGGCAGTATACTCACCGTGACGCGAGGGGACACGCTGCTCGCCCTCGGGCTGTGCGTCGCGTCCGTCGTGACGCTGATTGCGCTGTACGACAGGCTGCTGTTCATCGCATACGATGAGGAGGCGGCGCAGATAGCGGGCGTGAGGGTGCGGCTTTTCAATTACGTGTTCTCGATTCTCACGGCGGCGGCGGTGTCGGTGGCGATCAGGATCGTCGGAGTGCTCGTACTCAGCTCGATGATTGCGTTGCCGGTTGCGGCGGCGTTGCAGCTCGGGCGGGGGTTCAAGGCGACGCTCGCGTTCTCGGTGATTTTCAGCGTGATAGATATTATGGCGGGGCTGTTCCTGTCGTATTATTTGAATGTGGCGCCGGGCGGCTTCACGGCGCTCGTATCGGTCGCGGTGCTGTTTATTGTAATAATAGGAAAAAATATTGTAAAAGCGGTAAAGAGGGGAAAGCAATGATCACATCCGGACAGCAGCTATTTATCAACAGCGCGATTCCTGCGCTAAAGCGCGACGCGCGCATTGCCGGAGTCGCCATCGGGGGCTCGTACATCAGGCGCGAGACGATGGACGAGTTTTCCGGGATTGACTTCATCATCGCGGTGAACGAGGAGAGCTGGGAGGAGGTGCTGCGCGACCGCGTGGAGATCGCCATGACGCTCGGCACGCTTCTCGCGAGCTTCACGGGAGAGCATATCCAGAAGCCGGATCAGCTTATATGCCTGTACGACGATCCGCTGACGCACGTCGATCTCGACTTTGTGCGGGTGGGCGAGGTCGGGGCGCGTTTTGAGGAGCCCGTGGTCATGTTCCAGCGGGAGTCCCTGCTGTACGATGAGTTCTCAAAGCGGCCGCCGATGGTTCCCGTGCCGGATTTGCAGTGGTTTGAGGACAGATTTTGGATTTGGGTGCACTTCATCGCGACGCGTATCGGGCGCGGCGAGCTGTTCGACGCGATTGAGTCGCTGAGTTTTCTGCGGCTGAACGTCCTCGGGCCACTGATAAGCATGAAGAACGGCTTTCCGTCGCGCGGCGTGCGGCACATTGAGCGCGACTGCCCGGACGACGCGAGGATGCTGACCGAGACGCTGGCGTCTTACGACAAGAAGAGCTGCCTGCGGGCGCTGAAGGGCGCCGCGAACCTGTACATCTCGCTGCGCGGCGTGAACAAGGCGAGCCTGTTTTTGCGCGACAAGGCGGAGAGCCGCGCGCTTAGGTATTTGAGCCATATTTCGGATATGATTTCGTGAAAAAGGGGGGCGAAAGCCTCCCGGTCTTTTTACCTCAGAAAAGCGTCGAAATGAGCTTCACGGCGGCGCACATCGCCATGCCGAGGAGCGTGGGGAGGGCGATTGCGGCGAGCGTCCACTTCGCGCTGCCGGTCTCGCGGCGTATCGTGAGGCACGTGGTCGAGCACGGCCAGTGCGCGAGGGTGAAGAGCGCGACGCAGACCGCGGTTGTGAGGCTCCAGCCGTTCGCGAGGAGCAGCGCGCGCAGCTCCGGGAGGCCTGGCGACGCCGCGAGCGAGGCGCTGCCGAGGTAGCCCATGACGAGAAGCGGAACGACGATCTCGTTTGCCGGGAAGCCGAGTATGAACGCGAACAGTATCACCCCGTCGAGCCCGAGAGCGCGCGCGAACGGGTCGAGGAAGCCCGCGGCGAGACGAAGTATCGGCTCGCCGCCGATTTGTACGTTCGCGGTTATCCATATCAGCAGTCCTGCGGGCGCGGCGACGGCCGCCGCGCGACCGAGTACGAAGAGCGTGCGGTCGAGCAGGGAGCGCGTGATTACCTGACTGAATTTCGGCACGCGGTACGGCGGGAGCTCGAGCGCGAACGAGGACGATTCGCCGCGCAACGCGGTTGCGGAGAGTACGCGGGAGGCGAGGAGCGTGAGCGCGACGCCGAGCGTTATGACGAGCGCGAGAATCCCGGCGCGAACGAGCGAGCCGCCTGCGCCCGAGGACGCGAAGAACATCGAGATTACGGCGACGAGCGCCGGGAAGCGGCCGTTGCACGGGACAAGGCTGTTCGTGAGGATTGCGACGAGGCGCTCTCTCGGGGAGTCGATTATGCGGCAGCCCGTGACGCCCGCCGCGTTGCAGCCGAGCCCCATGCACATGGTGAGCGCCTGTTTGCCGCAGGAGTGCGCTCTCTCAAAGCCGCCGTCGAGGTTGAACGCGATTCGCGGCAGGACGCCGAAGTCCTCTAAGAGCGTGAAAATCGGGAAGAAGATCGCCATCGGCGGCAGCATCACGGACACGACCCACGACAGCGCGCGGTACACGCCGTCAAGGAGCGCTCCGCGCAACCACGCGGGTGCGGGGGCGAGAAGGCGCAAAAGCGCGCGGTCGCCGAGCGCGAAGAGCGACGCGAGCCACCGCGAGGGGTAGTTTGCGCCCGCGATGGATATCCAGAGCGTGAGGGCGAGCAGTGCGAGCATGAAGAGCTTGCCGCACGAGCCCATGAAGAGGCGGTCGAGCCTGTCGCCGCGGGTTGCGGAGCGCTCCGGCGCTTTGACGCACGCGGCGGCGAGGGCCTCGGCGCGGCGGACGAGCTCGCGGGTGTGCTCGTCGTCGTCGTCGGCGGGGGATTGCGGGGTGCGGGGAGCGCGGGGAGCGCGCGAGATTTCGTCCGTGCGCTCCATGAGAGTGCGCAGACCCTCTCCCCGGCGCGCGGACACTGGGACGACGGGGACGCCGAGCAGGGCCTCGAGCTTGGCGAAGTCGATCTCGACGCCGTTCGCGCGCGCCTCGTCCATCATGTTCAGGCAGACGACGACGTTCGCGGTGAGCTCGAGGGTTTGCAGGACGAGGCGGAGCCCGCGCTCAAGGCTCGGGGCGGCGAGGACGCAGATTATGGCGTCGGGCTCGCCTCCGAATATGTAGTCGCGCGTGAATTCCTCGTCGGGGGAGCGCGCGTCGAGAGAATATGTGCCGGGCAGATCCACGATTTTGTGGCGAGCGCCGCCGACGCGGCAGTAGCCCGAGGCGGGGGAGACGGTCTTGCCGGCCCAGTTGCCCGTGTGCTGGCGCAGACCGGTGAGGGCGTTGAAAACTGTGCTCTTTCCGACGTTGGGGTTGCCGACGAGGGCGATTACGCGTGTCACCGGCATATGCTGACACCCCCGGCGTCGCGCCGGCGCAGCGCGATGACCGCGCCGCGGACGAGGTACGCGGAAAGGCCGCCGCGGGCGGCGCGGCGCGTGCAGGTGACGGCGGTGCCGTCGATGAAGCCGAGCTCAAGCAGACGGGCGCGCATGGGGCCTCCCACGTCGGCTATTACGCCCGTCTCGCCGGGGGAGAGCTGCGCGAGGTTTCGCATGTGAACACCTCCGGAAAATGGTTGTCAAGGATATTGTATGCCCTCAAAATTATATTGACATTCCGCCCGATTGTCTGTATAGTATCTCTACTGCAATTATGTTTGGGGGTAGATAGGTGTCCAAAGAGTTAATTCGCCTTAGCAACTGTACTATGGCGTTTGACGGTGAGGTTGTTTTGAACAACATAGAGCTTTCAATAAATGACAAGGAATTCCTCACACTGCTCGGACCGTCCGGGTGCGGCAAGACGACGACGCTCCGGATTATAGGCGGCTTCCAGAAGCCGACTGTCGGAGACGTCTTTTTTGACGGTGTGAGGATTAATGACGTTCCGCCTCATAAGCGCTCCGTCAACACGGTGTTTCAGAAGTACGCGCTTTTCACGCACCTCGACGTGTTTGAGAATATCGCGTTCGGTCTGCAAATGCTGAAGCCCGCGATTTCCAAGGAGGAGATAAGCTCGCGCGTTATGGAGATGCTCGAGATCGTCTCGCTGAAGGGCTTTGAGCGGCGCGAGGTGAGCTCGCTGTCCGGCGGACAGCAGCAGCGCGTGGCGATTGCGCGCGCGCTCGTGCTGCGGCCTAAGGTGCTGCTGCTCGACGAGCCGCTCGGCGCGCTCGATCTGAGGCTGCGCAAGGATATGCAAAATGAGCTCAAGCGCATACAGCAGACGATGGATATCACGTTTATCTATGTGACGCACGACCAGGAGGAGGCCTTGGCGATGAGCGACACCGTCGTCGTGATGGACGGCGGCGTGATACAGCAGATCGGCACGCCGGAGGACATCTACAACGAGCCTAAGAACGCGTTCGTCGCGGACTTCATCGGCGAGTCGAACATAGTGGACGGGATTATGAAGCGCGACGGCGTGGTTGAGATTTTCGGGCGCAGCTTCAAGTGCCTCGACGGCGGATTCGCGCCGGACGAGCCGGTGGACGTCGTGATACGCCCCGAGGACGTGGACATCGTAGAGGTCGGGGAGGGTATGCTGACGGGGACGGTCACGAATATCACGTTCAAGGGGATGCAGTACGACATCATCGTGGACTTCAGGGGCTTCAAATGGCTTATCCAGACGACGGATCTGTCGCCCGTGGGCGCGAGGATAGGGATAAAAATCGACCCCGACGGGATACATATTATGAAAAAGAGCCACTACTCCGGAATGTTCGGGGATTACAGCAGCTATTCCGCCGAGTATGACGACATCGGCGACGCGAGCATCGAGGCCGAGGAAGAGCCGGAGGACGACCTGTGAGGCGGCGCTATCTCGCGTACCCGTATGTGCTGTGGATGGCGGCGTTCGTAGTCGCGCCTATTGCGATTGTGGTCGTATACGCGTTCACGGCGAAGGGCGGCGGCGCGACGTTCGGGAATTTTGCGGAAATTGTGCGCTCCGCGCCGATGCTGCGCACGTTTGCGCGCTCCTTCTGGCTCTCGCTTCTCGCGACGGTGGTGTGTCTGCTGATCGGCTATCCGATGGCATACGTGCTCGCAAACGAGCGGCGTGGAGCGCAGCGCGTGCTGCTCATGCTGATAATGCTGCCCATGTGGATGAATTTTTTGCTGCGCACATACGCGTGGATTACGATTTTGGAAAAGAACGGGCTGCTGAACAGGCTGCTCGGATTGCTCGGCGTGGGGCCGTTGCAGATGATAAACACGCAGGGGGCGGTCGTGCTCGGCATGGTGTACAATTTTCTGCCGTTTATGATTCTGCCGATCTACTCCGTGATCGTAAAAATCGACCGCAGTCTGCTTGAGGCGGCGGAGGATCTCGGCGCGTCGCCGCTCGCGGTGTTCCGGCGCGTGATATTCCCGCTGAGTCTGCCGGGCGTGGTGTCGGGGATCACGATGGTGTTTGTGCCGGGCGTCTCGACCTTCGCGATATCAAAGCTGCTCGGCGGGTCAAACTCCGGAATGCTCGGCGACCTCATCGAGATGCAGTTTCAGGGGACGTCGTACAACCCGTACCTCGGGAGCGCCGTCGCGCTCGTGATGATGGTGATCGTCATGGTGTTCATGTACTTCATGAACCGCGTCGGCGACGGCGGACAGGAGGCGATGATACTGTGAGGGATTCCGCCAAACGCTCTCCGGCGTCGCGCGTCTACGCCGCGCTCGTCATTCTGTTCTTGTACGCGCCGATATTCATACTGATTTTCTTCTCGTTCAACTCCTCAAAGTCGAACGTCGTGTTCTCCGGCTTCTCGCTGCGCTGGTACCGCGAGCTGTTCGGGTCGCGCTCCGTTCTGCGCTCGCTTTACACGACGCTCGAGGTGTCCGTGATCTCCGCCGCGGTGGCGACGGTCGTGGGGACGATCTCCGCGGTGGGGCTGTTCAACATGCGCCGCCGAGTCAGGACGCCGCTCATGTTCGTGAACAACATACCGCTGATAAACGCGGATATCATCACGGGCGCGGCGATGTGCCTGCTGTTCGTGTCGCTCGGCTCGGTTTTGAAGTTTCAGCGCGGGTTCGGTACGCTGCTGATCGCGCACATAACGTTCAACGTCCCGTATGTGATACTGTCCGTGACGCCGAAGCTGCGCCAGCTCGACGAGAACCTCGTGGACGCGGCGCTCGACCTCGGTTGCACGTGGCTGCGCGCGTTCAGGAAGGTGATTATACCGGAGATTATGCCGGGTATCATAAACGGGGCGATGATCGCGTTCACGATGTCGATTGACGACTTCGTGATAAGCTATTTCGCGGCGGGCTCCGGCGCGCAGACGCTGTCGATGACGATATATTCCATGGCGAAGCGGTCTGTGCCGCCGACGATAAACGCGATATCGACGCTGCTGTTCGGCGCGGTGCTGCTCCTGCTCGTCGTAATCAATGTGCGCGAGTTCCGGCAGGGGGAGCGCGAAAAGAAACTCAAAAAAAGTAAATAAATTTAGGAGGATATTATGAAAAAAATCATCACACTTGCGCTGTGCGCGATTCTCGCGCTCTCGGCGCTCCCGGGCTGCAAGAAGAGCAGCGGCGGCGTTGTCAACGTCTACAACTGGGGCGAGTACGTGGACGAGTCGATTTTCGACACGTTCAAGGCCGAGACGGGAATCACAGTAAACTACACGACATACGAGACGAACGAGCAGCTTTTCTCGCAGCTGGAGCTCGCGGGCTCCGCCGCGGAGTACGACGTGATAATACCGTCGGACTACATGCTCTCGCGGCTGATTGAGCTCGGCAAGCTCGAGAAAATCGACTTCGCGAACGTCCCGAATTTCTCGCTGATAGGCGAGCAGTTCCGCAACATGCCGTACGACCCGACGAACGAATACTCCGTGCCGTACACGTGGGGGACTGTCGGAATCATCTACAACACGGCGATGATAGACGAGGAGCTGACGAGCTGGGGCGCGATGTTTGACCCCGCGTACAAGGACGCCGGAATCGTGATGTTCGACAACCCGCGCGACGCGTTCGGTATTGCGCTGAAATACCTCGGGTTCTCGCTGAACACAACTGATGAGAGCGAGATTCAGGCGGCCTATGAGCTGCTGAAGCAGCAGAGCGGGATATTGCAGAAGTACGTCACGGACGACATCTTCCTCAAGATGGAGGGCGGCAACGCCGCGATAGGCGTGTACTACGCGGGCGACTTCCTCACGATGTACGAGAACAACGAGGATTTGGCGTTCGCGGTTCCGCAGGAGGGCTCCAACGTGTTCGTTGACGCGATGTGCATACCCAAGGGCGCGAAGAACAAGGCGAACGCCGAGGCGTTCATCAACTTCATGTGCAGCACCGAGACCGCGCTGGCGAACATGGACGAGACGTGGTACGTCTCCGCGAACACCGAGGCCGCCGAGCAGTGGCGCGCGGAGCTTGACGACGAGATCGCGGAGGGGGTTCTGTTCCCGAACGACGACGTGCTCGGGCGCTGCGAGACGTTCATAAATCTCCCGGAGGCGACGCTGGCGCTGTACGACAGGCTGTGGGTGCAGATAAAGAGCTGATTGCAAGAACGAGGCGGAGAAAATGCGTTTTTGGGCGGAATTTATACAAATTTATAGTCAAATCCACATAAAATGCAGGACGAAGCCGTACAAATTTCATGAATAACTTAGATTCTTCAATTATCGCTTGACAAGAACGTTACACAAGTTTAATATGTTGACAGGATACTGACAACCGCGATAACAGAATATCGGCAATGAGGCTGAACGGTGCGAATTAGCGCGCCATTCGGCCTCATTTATTTATGAAGGAGGAAAATAAGATGAAAAAGCTCAAGCGAATCATAGCGCTCCTGCTCTGCGCCGCGACCGTCCTCGCTTTCGCAGCATGTGGAAAGACAACGGAAAACGGGCCCGCCGGCAGCACGACCGCGCCCGCGGACAGCGGCGGCGCCGGAGGGACGCCGTCGGGCGAAGCGCCGGCGGCGGAGAAGAAGATTATTCGTATAAGAGACACCGGTATGCTCGGCTCACTTGACCCGGCCGGAGACGCGTCGGGTATGTACACCAGCTTCGCGATGTACGGGCTGTGTTATCTGGTCAACTTCAACGACCTCGGAGAAATGACATATGAGGCCGCGGAGAGCTATGAGACGAACGCGGATCAGACGGTCTGGACGTTCCACCTGCGCCCGGAGGGGAAGTGGAGCGACGGCTCGCCCGTCATCGCCGACGACTTCATCAACACGCTGCGCAACACCCTGACGCCCGGCAGCGGCTCCGCGCACATGACAGAGCTGTTCGTCATAAAGGGCGCGAGAGAGACGCAGCCGGCGGAGGGACAGGAGTTTGACCCCTCGACGCTCGACAATCTCGGTGTGAAGGCGATTGACGACTTCACGCTCGAATTCACGCTGAACGCGCCGTGCCCGTACTTTTTGAAGCTGACGACGGTGTTCACGTTTGCCCCGTCGAAAAGCGGCGTGGCGACGCGGGAGAACAAGACGTGGTACACGAATCCCGACACGTACCTCTGCAACGGCCCGTATTATCTCGCCGAGTTTGTGCAGGACGAGAGATATGTTCTGAAAAAGAACCAATACTTTTACGATGCGGATAAGGTGAAAATCGACACGATCGAGTTCATCGTCATACCGGATTCCATGGCGGCCGCGGCTGCGTATGAGACAGGGGAGCTGGATTACGCGAGCTCGCTTCTCGACACGTCTTTCCAACAGTATGCGGGAATGCCGGATCTCGTCGGTTGGACAGTGCCTACCACAGTGTTTTTGCAGTACAACTTTGAGAAGGCTCCGGCGTTCAACGATATCCGAGTGAGAGAGGCCGTTTCGCTTGCAATAAACCGTCAGGACGTATGCACCTCACTCGGAGACGGATTCACACCGAATTACAACTTTGTCGCGCCGTCCATGTCGTCAAACGACGATACCTCCGGCAAGGTCTGGGTGGATGAGCGCCCGCAGCTGTTCTCCGAGGATCTTGAAAAGGCAAAGCAGCTTTTGGCCGACGCGGGATATCCGAACGGCGAGGGCTTCCCCGTATACACCTACGTCTACCGCAACTCGACATCAAGTCCGGACGTGGCGGTCGCGCTTCAGGCGCAGCTGAAGGCGAATCTCGGAATAAACATCGAGCTTCAGGGCGTTGAGATAGGCGTGTTCTACGCAATGCGGCGCGACGCCGACTACGAGCTCCTCGGGAACAGCTGGACTGCGGTCACAATGGAGCCAATCACATTCCTCGAGGTGTTTATGACGGGCGGCGGCTTCGCGAGCAACGCGCACATCTCCGACGCCACGTATGACGAGCTTGTCAAAAAGTCGAACATCGAGCTTGTGCCAGCCACGCGAAACGCGCAGATGCACGACGCGGATAAGTACCTCGTGGCGGAGCAGTTCTACATCGCGCCGATACTGACGCAGGAGATTTTCAGCCTGCGAAATCCGAAGATAACAGGCGTGGAAAAGACCGCAAACGGTTCTTCATGCTTCCGGTTTGCCGATATTGAGGGGTGAGCGCATGGATATAAGAGGACTCGCAGCCGGACACGAGGCGGCGGCGATTGAGATCAGGCGGCATATCCACAGGAATCCGGAGCTGTCGAATTGCGAATTTGAGACGCTTGCGTTCATCCGGAAAAAGCTTGAGGAGTACGGAATAGAGTACATAGAGGTGGAGAACGGCGGGATTTTGGGGTTCATCGGCAGCGGGCCGGAGGAGCGAACCGTTCTGTTGCGCGCGGATATCGACGCGCTGCCGATACACGAGAACGCGCGGAATCTGACGCGGGAGCGCGAGGTGATCTCACAGAACGACGGGGTGCAGCACGCGTGCGGACACGACGCGCACACGGCGATACTGCTGACGGCGGGGAAAATTCTGAAGGAAAACGAGGCGGAGCTCGGCCGCGGGCGCGTGATACTCTTCTTCGAGCGCGGCGAGGAGGGCATGGGGAATATCCGCTACCTGCTCGACCACATGCTCGCGCAGGACACGAAGGT
>JAISKU010000137.1 GCA_031261245.1 Oscillospiraceae bacterium
CCGCCGAATTCCTTCTCCCGCGCCTTTCCCGGCGGGTTCAGCTCCCGCTGAAGCCGCAGATTCAGCGCCGCCGTCCCCGCCTCGCCCTTGCGCGACGGAGTCAGCACCTGTATCTGCCCCGACGGTATCCCCATGTTCTTAGGCAGCCGCGTCGCCATCAGCTCCGCTACCGTGTCCGCAATCGCCAACGGCGCGCTCCGCCGCAGAAAGAACATGTCGGAGTCCTTTTCCGCCAAATCCGGAACCTCGCCCTCGTTTACGGCGTGCGCCGCGCGGATAATCGCGCTCTCCCGCGCCTGCCGGAATATCTCCGTAAGCTCCACCACGGGCGCCGCGCCGCTCTTGATTATGTCCGCGAACACGTTCCCCGGCCCCACGCTCGGCAGCTGGTTCGCGTCGCCCACGAGCACGAGCCTCGCCCCCTCCGGCGTCGCCTCCAGCAGCGCCCGCATAAGCGGCAGGTCCATCATCGACGTCTCGTCCACAATCACCGCGTCGGCTTTCAGCGGATTGCGCGCGTCGCGGTCGAACACGACCCCGCCCTCCGCGCCCATCCCGGCGCCGAGCGCGCGGTGAACCGTCATCGCGTCGTCGCGCCCCGTCAGCTCGCCCATGCGCTTCGCCGCGCGGCCCGTCGGCGCGCACAGCAGCGTTTTCAGGCCGAGCCTGTCAAAAAGCGCGAGTATCCCGCGCACACTCGTCGTCTTTCCCGTGCCCGGCCCGCCGGTCAGCACCACGACGCGCCCCGTCGCCGCCGCCCGCACGGCCTCGAGCTGACCTTTCGCGTATTTCACGCCGAGCTCGTCCTCTATTTTCGCAACGAGCGCGTCCGCGTCGGCCCCGCCGCTCTCCGCCGCGCCCGCCATCGACAGCAGCCTCGCGGCCACGAACGTCTCCGCCTCGTACATCTCCCGCAGATAGCACGCGTCGAGCCCCGCGACCGTGTCCCGCGCGAACTCCCCGTCCTCGCCGAGCATCTCAATCGCCTCGTACAGCGTCTCGCCGTCAATCCCTATCATCTGCCCCGTCGCCTCGACGAGCTTGTCCGTCGGAATAAAAACATGCCCGTTGCCGAGGTTGTGGCGCAGCTCGAACGCGAGCGCGGCCTCAAGCCGCTCCGTCGTGTCCGCCTCGAACCCGAGGGAGAGCGCCATTCTGTCCGCCTCGAGGAACTTCGCCCCGAACTCCGTCCGCGTGAGCAGATACGGGTTCTCCCTCGCGCACTGGGCTGAGTCGTCGCCGTATATCCTGTAAAATCTCATCGCCACAAGCGGCGAGATACCGTACTCGCCGAGCGTCTGGGTAAGCGCCCTCACGCCCGCCGTGCGCCTAAGCTCGCTCCCGAGCTCCCGCGCGGCGGAGCGCGTAATCCCCCGCACCTCGGCGAGGCGTTCCGGCGAGCTCCCGATGATCTCAAGCGCGTTTTCGCCGAATTTCGCGACAATCTCCCGCGCCTTTCCCGGCCCGATCCCCTTCAGAACCCCGGAGGCGAGATATCGGAATATCGCCTCCGCGCCCGTCGGCGCCTCCTGCGTAAAGCTGTCCGCGCGGAACTGCTGCCCGTACTTCGCGGTCATCACCCACTCGCCGAGCAGCTCGATAATCTCCCCCGGGAACACGTCCGGCAGGCACCCGACGGCGGTGACGCGCTCCGCGCCCTCCTCCTCGGGTTCGAGCTTCACGACGCTGTACCCGTTCTCGTCGTTTCTGTACACCACGGCGGCGACGGTCCCGCGTATCTTCAGTTTTTCACTCTCCAACCTTCGCCGCCTCCCGTGTCGCCACTTTGTAGAATAACAAATCCGTTGTCCCGGGCGAGCATTCGCGCCACCCGCGCGCCGTCGCCGTCAAGTCCCGCGTCCTCGATCACAATCCCGGCGCGCAGCCCGACGTCCTCATACATGCGTATAAGCCCGCCGACCGTCCGCTCGAGGCCGTCGCCGTCGCCGGAAACTCTGATAACCGTAAATATCTCCGCGCCCCTCGGCCTCCTGCACGGCGTAAACGCCGCGCGCCGCGTCTCGCGCCAAAGCGCCGCCATCGCGAACAGGAGCGCCGCCGCCACAATAAGCTCCGCAAATATCCGCATATATGTATGCCCCCTTTGATATCTCCCGGGGCATTCTATGCGCGCGATTTACCGGGCGTTCGCGTTGACGCCCACCCCCGCCAAAAATCTCCGCGCCATATCCAGCGCGTTCGACGCCGCCGCGACGCGAATCCGCTCGCGGTCATAGTACAGCTCGGGTGAGCGCGTGAAAACGCCGTCAGACGTCGCGAGCGTGACGAAAACCCGCCCCTCGGGGTTCCCGCGCTCGTCCGCGCCCGGCCCCGCGACGCCCGTTATCCCTATCCCGATATCCGCGCCGAGCATACTCCGCGCCCCGCGGGCGAGCGCCTCGGCCGTCTCGACGCTCACCGCGCCGTATTTCTCCACCGTCTCGCGCGGCACGCCGACGAGCGCGATCTTCGCCTCGTTCGTGTACGCCGTCACCCCGCCGAGGAACACCTTCGACGCGCCCGGTATATCCGTAATCCGCTTCGCCAGAAGCCCGCCCGTGCAGCTCTCCGCGACGGCAATCGTCATGCCGCGCTCGCGCAGCGCCGTGACTACCGTGTTCTCGAGCGAGTCGGTGTCAATCCCGTAAATCAAATCGCCGAGCGTTTCGCGCACCGCCTCAATCATCGGCCGCAGCAGCGCCTCCGCGCCCTCGCGCGTCGCGGCTCGCGCCGTCGCGCGCAGCATCACCTCGCCGTCCTTCGCGTACGGGGCCAGCGTCGGATTCTCAGAGCGCGTCATTAGCTCGCGCAGCCGCGCCTCCACGGAGGACTCGCTCATGCCGAAAATGTGTATGTTGTGCGAAAAAATCTCGTCGCCGGAGAGCTTTTTGAGGTACGGCACAAGCCCGGACTCAATCATCGCGCGGCACTCCCCCGGCGGCCCGGGCAGCATCAGGACGTGCTTCCCCTCGGCCTCGAACGCGCAGCCCGGCGCGGTGCCCATTCCGTTACCGAAAATCACGCACCCCTCGGGCAGCATCGCCTGCTGTAAATTGTTCTCCGTCATCTCGACGTTGCCGAGCCTGTCCCGGAAAAATCCCCGTATCTTCTCCGCCTCGTCCTCGTTGAAAATAAGCTTCTTGCCGAACGCCTCGGCGAGCGTCTGCTTCGTCAGATCGTCGTATGTCGGGCCGAGCCCGCCCGTCGTGATGATGATGTCCGCGCGCTCCTTCGCGATGCCGACGGCGAGCTTCACGCGCTCCGGATTATCCCCCACGACGGTGTGGAAGTACACGTTTATTCCGAGCCCGGACAGCGCCTGCGACACGTCCTTCGCGTCCGTGTTCGCGATGTTGCCGAGCAGCAGCTCCGTCCCCACCCCGATTATCTCCGCAATATATGCCATC
>JAISKU010000199.1 GCA_031261245.1 Oscillospiraceae bacterium
ATCGCGCGCGTCAAGGCACAGCTGCGGCGATACACGCGCTACAACTCGCCGCGCGAGGCGCGCGACGACGTAATGGCGTTCTCCGGGCTCGTACTCAATCCGACGACGCACGATTGCACGCTCGACGAGAAACCGCTGCAACTCACGCCGACGGAGTTCTCGATTCTGCGGATACTGTGCGAGAAGCGCGGCGCGGTCGTCAGCTCGGAGCAGCTTTTTCACGAGATATGGGGCGATGAGTACTACGGCAAGGGCAACAACACGATAACAGTGCACATACGCCATCTGCGAGAGAAGATGAACGATTCGGCCGAAAGTCCGAAGTACATAAAAACGGTGTGGGGAGTGGGGTACAAAATTGAACAGTAAACGCAAGTCGCGCGGCGAATATTCGCAGCTGCTGCGGAGGATTTATCTGCAATTTCTCGCGCTGATCGGCGCCTCCGCCGTGATCGTGCTCGTCCTGCGCTCGCTCGTGCGCGGGTGGCTCGGCAACTTCATTGTAAACCTGCTACAGAAGCTCTTTCACTTCGGCCGCGACAACGCGCTGTACATGTACATCACGATTTTCCGTCAAAATCTCGCCTACATACTCGTCGTCGTCGCTGCGATCTGCTTTTTGATTCTTGTGCGCGTGTTCATGTCGCGCTTCACGCGGTATTTTGATGAGATAAGCCGCGGCCTCGACGCCGTGATGAGCGAATATGACGTGGTTATCATGTCGCCGGAGATGGCGTTCATGGAGCGCAGACTCACGGCGCTGAAAAACGAGCTTGAGATGCAAAAGCGCGAGGCAACACTCGCGGAGCAGCGCAAGAACGACCTCGTGATGTACCTCGCGCACGATCTGCGCACGCCGCTGACCTCCGTCATCGGATATCTCAGTCTGCTCGACGAGGCCCCCGACATGCCCGCGGAGCAGCGCGCGAAGTACACGCGCGTCACGCTTGAAAAGGGGTATCGGCTCGAGCAGTTGATAAACGAGTTTTTTGAGATAACGCGCTACAATTTGCAGACAATAACGCTCGACAAAAAGCGCTTTGACCTGCACTACACGCTAGTTCAGGTCGCCGACGAGGCGTACCCGCAGCTGTCGGAGCGTGGGCTGACAATCCGGCTCGACGCGCCCGAGGGCATGACGGCGTACGCCGACCCGGACAAGCTCGCGCGGGTGCTAAACAACATTCTGCGAAACGCAGTGGCCTACGGCGACGACGGCAGCGAGATCGTGATCGCGGCCGCCGAGCGCGACGACGCGGTGGAGATAAGCTTCACGAACGCGGGGAGCATACCCGCGGACAAGCTGAATTCGATATTTGAGAAGTTTTACAGGCTCGACGGCGCGCGCTCCTCGGAGACGGGCGGCGCGGGTCTCGGGCTTGCGATCGCGAAGGAGATAGTCACGCTGCACGGCGGGGACATATCGGCGCGCAGCGAGGACGGCCGCACGAGCTTTACCGTTGTGCTGCCGAATTCTTAATATTTCCTTAGCAAAATTAACACGGTATGTTAAAACGCGCCCTCTCCCCTTGTTGTAAGCTTTCGGGGAAAGGGGGCGTTTTTTATGCTCAAAAGAATTTTCGGCGTGATGTGCGCCGTGCTGCTGCTCCTGCTGTGCGTCTACGCCGTGTTCTTCTTCCGATTCGACGCGCCCGCGCGCTCCGAGGTCGCGCCCACGCCGACCGCTGCGCCTCCTACCGCGACGCCGACGCCGCCTAAGCTGTCCGTACCGGATACGCTCGAAATTCAAAGCGTGAGCGCCGTGCTGATGCGCCTCGGCGGCGAGATTCTGTTTGACAAAAACGGCGGCAAGCGCGTCTATCCAGCGTCGCTGACGAAGATAATGACGGCGGTCGTCGCCCTCGAGAACCTTGACGATTTGAACGAGCTGATAACGCTGCGCCGCGAGTTGTACGCGGACATTTACACTACACACGCCTCTGTCGCGGGCTTCGAGGCGGGCGACGAGGCGTCCGTCTCCGATTTGCTGTACGGACTCATGCTGCCGTCGGGCGCGGAGTGCGCGTACGCCCTCGCGGAGCGCGTCGCGGGCACAATCCCGGCGTTCACGGAGCTGATGAACGACAAGGCGGAGGAGCTCGGAATGGACGGCACGCACTTCGTGAACGCCACTGGTCTCCACGACGATAACCACTACTCGACGGCGTGGGACATGGCCGCGCTTTTGGAATACGCGCTGCAAAACGGGACGTTTTATGAGCTCTTCACGGCGAAAAGCCACATCGCCGCCCCGACGAAGTCGCACCCTGTCGGGCTCGCCTTTGAGAGCTTGCTGTTCTCAAACGTGAAAAACCCCGTTTTCCCGGGAGGAGAGCTCCTCGGCGGGAAAACGGGGTACACAAACGAGGCGGAGCTGTGTCTGGCGAGTCTCGCCGAGCGCGACGGTGAGCGGCTGATACTCATTACGTGCGGCGCGCCCGACCTCGATAAGTCGCGCACGGCGAATATCGCGGACGCGCTGCTCATTTACGGCGCGGTAGCGCAGGGGTAGCTATCCGAATATGAACCGCTTCAGCTTTTTCGCGTCGACGTCCGGATTTAGGCTCAAAACGCGCTCCTCAATCGCGCGCGCGGCCTCCGTCTGCGTCAGCTCCCCCGCCCTTTCAAACAACTCGCCGCCCCAGAACGTCTCGGTCGTGCAGTACAGCATCTCGCTCCAGCCGTACTCCTCGCCGGAGCCGGACACCTGTCTGCTGTGTCCGCACATCGTGATAAACAGGCCGTTTTGCAGCTCGATCACCGCGCGGTCGAAGCGCGATTTGTCCTCGCGGGAGAAGCCGCCGAGGCGCTTAATCTCGCGCACGGGCAGCGCCCCGCGCTCTGATATCACTTCAAATATGCGCTTCGCGTCGCGGCTGACGCGCCCGTCGCTGTAGCTGTCGGCGAGATTTCGCCAGTCGCGCCGCGCCGCGAGGAAATATGGGTACCACTCGCGCGTTATGTACCCGCTCTTGCCGAAAAACATCTTCGCGTAGGCGATGTCGTCGCACTCGTCGAGCACGCGTATGCGCCACTCCCACGGGTCGGTGTCCGGATTTCCCGTGTGCCAGCGGATACGCGTCCTGTACGGCGGGAGTTCCGTCCACAAGAACGGGATTATCGCGAACACGCCGTCGGCGTTTCCGCCGCCGGTCGAAAATCCGGCGTATCGCAGCGCGTCGCGGAAGTCCGAAAACGAGTTAATCTCGGGGCGGTACACGCCGTCAGCCCTTGTCCACTGTCGCCAGCAGCGCGCGTTTAACCATCGTCTTGACGATCTGAATCTTGTACTTCGTCGCCTCGAACGGCTGCGCGAGCTCCGAGATTGCGGCGGCGCCCGCGGTTTCCGCTACGGCTTCGTCAATCGCCTTTCCCGCGAGCGCGGCCTCGGCCTTGAGCGCGCGGTACGGCTTCGGCGAGACGGCGTTGAGCGCGACGCGCGGAGCGTCGCCGCCGACCTTGACCGCCGCGTTGACCACCGGGAAGTCTATCGACTTGCGGAACGCGAATTTGATGAACGCGCTCTTCTCTCCGGCTTTCGGAGACGGAATCTGTATCTCCGTGACGAGCTCATCTATCGCCGCTACGGTCGAGCCGGGAATCTTGACGGTGAAGAAGTCCTCCGCGTCGAGCGTGCGGCTGTTCGTGACGATTTTGGCGTCGAGCGCAATCAGCGCGGGCGCGATGTCAGACGCGTGAACGGCGTAGCACGAGCATGTGAGGCAGCGCCGCGCCTCGGTTGTCGCCTCTTCAAGCGACGCCGTGAACGCGTCCTCCACCTCGAGCTTGCGCTCGGAGAGGGACACTTCTTTTAGCACCAGCGCCTTTGTGCCGAGAATACCCTCGGGATCGCTCTTGAGGTACGTCGGAGCCTCGTTCGCGAGGTTTTCCTCCACGCCGAGGTATTTGAGCATACCGCGCGCGGCGGTGTGTCCCTTGTCTATCGCGCGGATTACGGTGCCCGGTCCGGTAGTCGCGTCGCCGGCGGCGAAAATGCCGGGTCTCGAGGTCTGCGACGCGTCGTCTATGTCGATGAGTCCGCGCGCGGACAGTTTCACCTGGTACTTCTCATCGAGGAACGACAGGTCTACGCTCTGCCCTATTGCCATGAGGATGTTTCCGGCGTTGATTACCATCTTGTCGTCCGGGTCGTATGTCGGGCTGAAGCGGCCGTTCTCGTCGTAGAGCTTGACGCACTTCTGAAGCTCCATGCCCTTGACAATTCCGTTCTCCTCGACGACCTTTGACATGCCCCACCCGGGATAGATGACGATGCCCTCCTCCTCGGCGCGCGCGATCTCTTCTTTTGACGCGGGCATTATGTCGCGCGTCTCAAGGCACGCCATGGTGACCTTTTCGGCGCCGAGACGCTTTGCGGTGACGGCGACGTCCATGGCCACGTTGCCGCCGCCCATGACGAACACCTCGCTCCCGAGCTTGCCGTCCATCCACTTCTTGACGTCCGTGAGGAAGTCGAGGCCGAACGTCGTCAGCTCCTCGCCGGACAGACCGGCGACGGGGCGCTTCCATGTTCCCGTGGAGTAGCACACGGAGTCGTACTGCTTCTCGAGCTCTTCGGGCAGCACGGTTTCGCCGATTTTTTGGTTCGTCTTAAAGACGATACCCATGCCCTCGAGCGCTTTTATTACCTTGCGCACTATTTCCTTGGGCAGCCTGTACGCCGGGATTGCGTACATGAGCATTCCGCCCGGCTCGTCCTTTACGTCGTAAACGGTCACCTTGTTACCGGCCTTGCGCAGATAGTACGCCGCAGAGAGCCCCGCCGGGCCGCCGCCGACAATCGCGACGGATTTGCCGGTTTCCTTTGCGGGCGCCGGATAGAATTTCTCTGTATTCTCTAAAATGTAGTCGCCGAGTGTGCGCTCCACGCCGTTGATGTTCACCGAATCGCCCGCCGAGCACTGGTTGCACTTGTTCTGGCAGAAATGCGCGCACACGCGCCCCGTGAGCGCCGGAAGCGGGTTCACTTGCATTATGATTCTCGCCGCCGCG
This sequence comes from Oscillospiraceae bacterium, assembly GCA_031261245.1. GTDB lineage: Bacteria > Bacillota > Clostridia > Oscillospirales > Oscillospiraceae > JAIRRO01. The sequence goes on from JAISKU010000199.1 coordinate 5,014, forward strand.
TCCCAATTGCCCTTGCGTATCTGCGCCTGATACGACGGAATATCCGTCGCGGCGGGACACTCCTGCTGACACGGCGTCGCGGAAACCTTCGCCCCGCCGAGGACGGAGTGATAACGGTTATCCCCCTGCATCGCGAAGCACTCCGTGCCGCCTTTGCGGATGCACTCAAAGCGGTTATCGGCCTTGCGGAAGTACCAGCACCTCGGCAGCTGTGACAGGTTGCCGCCGATTGTGCTCATCTCGCGCAGATTCGGTGTTGACACCGCCTTTGCCGCCTGCGCGAGGGCCGTATACTTCTCGGAGATTACGGCGCTGTTCGCTATGTCCGCGATGCGCGTGTTCGCGCCGATTTTGAGCGTGCCGTTCTCCTCTTTGATGTAGTCAAGTCCCGGGATCGTCTTGATGTTTACCACTGTCTTGGGGTACATGGGCAAAATATCGTCCTTGAGCGTGCCGAGCAGATCCGTGCCGCCCGCGATTACCGACGTCTCGCCCCTCGACAGGAGCTTAGACGCCTCGTCGAGCGTCTTGGCGTTCACATGATTAAATGCTTTCATTACTTCACCCTATGCCTTTCCCAGCGCTCTGAGCACTGCATCCGGCGTCGCCGGCGGATCTACCCACACGCCTATCGCGTTGTGGATCGCGATGATTACGAGGTGCGTATTTGCGAGGGAATGGCTTATGCCGTTCGCCCCGTACGCCGCGTTTCCGGAGCGCGTCTCAAGAAACTCGCGGTGCACCGGCGGCACGTCGAGAATCGTGGGTTTTTTGTAGTCGATCATGTTTGAATTGAGCCGTACGCCCGTCTTTTTGTCGTACACAAAGTCCTCAAGAAGCTGGCACCCCTGGCTGAAGTACATGACCTGGTCAATCTGCGATTCAAGCGAGGTAAGGCGCATGATTTTCCCCGGGTCGGCGACGACGCCGAACTCCAGAATCTCCACCTCGCCCGTCTCCTCGTCCACCGCGACCTCGCAGAACGCGGTGTTCATAGTGTCGAGCCGCAGTCCCATTCCGAACGTCCAGAGCGCCATCGGCGGCTTGCCCGCGTATGTCGCGACGACGCTTCTGTGCACCGCGTCGCCGAGCTTTAGGCCCTTTGACGGGTCGGCCTTGACGATAATCCTGCCGCCCTCCATGTCGAGCTCCTCCGGCTTGTACCCCTTTAGCGGGTTCGGTCCCGGAGGGCCTCCCATCGGGCCGTGCATGTTCGGCGGCGGCGGGTTTTCCGCCTCGTCGGCCGCGGCCTCGAGAATCTGCTTTTTGAGTATGTTCGCGCACTCCTTTGTCACCCACGCGGACGCGGTGGTGCCGTCGGAGCCGCCGCCGACGGGTGTGAATTCCTCCCTGTGGTCGAAGTCGATGCTCACATCGTCGTATTCAAGTCCGAGCTCCTCGGCGACGACCATGGCGTTGCACTCCACGGCGTACACGCCGAAAAGCGGGCCCTGCGTCGGCAGGTGGACGCGTCCCTCGCGCAGCTCCAATCTGCTGTTGTACGACGAGAAAGAGTGCCTCGGGCACATCTGATAGCGGAAGCTCGCGCCGTGCTTGCGCCCGTCGGGGAGCGTTTTTGTGCCCGCCTTGTGGTGATCCCAATTCATGAGGCGGCGGCCCTCCTCGAGGCACTCGTCAAAGCTCCTGACGGGGCGCGGATCCTCTTTCGAGTCCGGGCCGTGGAGGTTGTATTTCGCCACGTCGAGCGGGTCGAGCCCGAGCTCCTCGGCGATGAGGTAAATCGCCATCGTCGCGGAGTCCCAGTTGAACGGGCAGTGCTGTCCGCTGACGTACATCAGTCCGCGGTTTGTATCGACGATCTGCATCCTCTGGCTAATATTCGGGCATTTCACGGAGTTGAACGGCCCCTGCGTCAGGTCGCCGACGTTGCCGAAGCTCGAGGAGCCCCACGAGCCGCCGTCGGCAATCGATACGTCGTCAATCGCCGTTATCATGCCGTCGTTCTTGAAGCCGACGCGCAGATGCATATACCGCTGGCACATGATCTGGTCAAACGTCTCCTCACGCGTGTTCACGCAGCGCACGGGACGCCCGGTGCGCTTTGCGAGCAGCGGCGTGATCTCCTGCGACTTGCGTAAACCCCAGTCGCAGTACTTTCCGCCCATGAAAAGCCCCTCCTGAACCGTCTTTTCAACAGGCAGGCCGTACATATTCGCAATCGCGCGCTTTTCGCGCACCGCGCCCTCAATCCGCAGGGACTGACCGTCGCCCGAGGTGTACGGGTCGTCAAACCACCACGCGACGGAGCCGGACGGGTTCGGCATGTGCGACGCGAACGCGGGCATGTACATGTCATACTCCGCGATGTGGTCGGCCTCGGCAAAGCCCGCCTCAATATCGCCCGACACCATGTTGGCATAGGCGACGTTTCCGCGTTTCGGCGGGTTTTTCGGCCCGTCGGGGCTCGGCGCGCCGAACGTCGGCGCCTCCCGCACCTGCGGGCGTATCACTGGCGCGTCCTCGCGCGCGCCGTCAAGCGCGTCTGTTATGTGGGGCAGTATCTCCCACTCGACGTCGAGCGCGCGCAGCGCCTCCTCGCAGATGTCCTCGTTTTCCGCGACGACGATGACCGCAACCTCCGCACCCTCCTGGTCGGCGAGGTCGTCAAGCCACGCGCGCTGCGGCCCGAAGCTCTCCCCGAAGCTGTTGAGCTTTTTGATGTCCTCGTCCTCCCACGTGAGTATGTCTACCACGCCGGGGATTTTCCACGCCTTTGACGTGTCCACGCTCAAAACCTTTGCGTTCGCGTACGGGCTGCGCAAGAACTTCGCCTCGAGCATACCCGGCACGACGTAGTCAATACCGAATTTCGCGATTCCCGTCGCGAGCGCGTATGAGAGCTTTCCGGGGAGATTCGGCTTCCCGACTACCCTGAAATTTTCCCGTTGTCCGTTTACTCCGGCTAAATCCGCCATCTCTTATTCCCCCCTCGCAATTTTCAGCGCCGCCTCGAGTATCGCCTGAGAGTGGCGCGGATACGTTCCGCAGATGCAGATGTTTCCCGATAGCGCCTCGCGGCACTCCTCCTCCGTCGGGTTCGGATTCCTGTCGAGAAGCGATTTTGCCGAGACGAGGAAGCCCGGCGTACAGTATCCGCACTGCATCGCGTCCCATTTGCAGTAGGCGTCGACGAGCGGCTTCCACCTTGGGTCGGCGGCAATGCCCTCTACCGTCTGAATGTTGTGTCCCTCGCACTCGACCGTGAGAATTGTGCACGCGAGCACCGGTCTGCCGTCCATGATGACCGTGCACGAGCCGCACACTCCCCTGTCGCACATGTGCTTCGCGCCCGTGAGTCCGAGCCTGAACTGCAGCGTGCGCTGAAGCGTCCAGTGCGGCTCAATGAGCACCTTGCAGAGCCGTCCGTTCAGGCTCAGTAACGCTGTGGTCGGCGACGCGGCGCCGGGGTGTTCCTCCGCGTAGTGCGACTCCAAGGCCGCAAAGTCCGAGAAAATCCCGCCGCACAGCGGGCATCTGTATTCCGTGAGCGCAGTCGGAATCGCGTCTATAAGCTCTGCCGACCGAAGGAGCACGGCCTCCCGCGTGAGTGTGGTGTTGTCGTTGTCACCGCTGATCATAAAGCACCTCCATAAGCCTTCTTTCCTGAGACTATAATAAATTATATTGCGCTGTTTGTCAATTTGATTTATTATGAAAATGAACTTAATACAACTGTTGACTTAATGCACTTTGGAGACTATAATACAGAAAAATGCAAAGGAGGTATTTTACATGACAGATTTCAAAGGCAAAGTCGCATTTATCACGGGCGGGGGCTCGGGCGCGGGCTTCGGACAGGCGCAGATTTTCTCAGAGGCGGGCTGTAAGGTCGTCATCGCGGACGTGAGGCAGGATCACCTCGACCAGGCAATGGCGCATTTCAAGAGCAAGAATGCCGAGGTGCACCCCATACTCCTCGACATCACCGACCGCGAGGCGTACATCAAGGCGGCGGACGAGGTGGAGCGCGTCTATGGCACGCCGCCGCAGATTCTCATCCAAACCGCGGGCGTCAACGCGTTCGGCCCGGCGGAGGCCTCTACATATGAGGACTACGACTGGATTGTCGGCGTCGATCTCGGCGGCGTCATCAACGGCATGGTGACGTTCGTGCCGCGCATGATCAAGGCGGGGCTCGGCGGTCACATCGTCGCCGTATCCTCCCTCGGAGGGCTCGGCCCCTGTGCCACAACAGCGCCGTATTCAGCCGCGAAGGCTGCCGTCATCAACCTGATGGAGACGTACTATGAGGCGCTGAAGCCCTACGGAATCGGCGTAACCGTTTTCTGCCCCGGGAACATGAACACGAACATTCACGAGGCGTCCGCGACGCGGCCCGCAAATCTCCAGAACACCGGATATTACGAGAGTCCCGACGCGCTCGAGGGCTATCACAAGCACAACGAGCTCGGCATGGATATCCGTGAGGTCGGGCGGCAGGTTATGAAGGGTATCGAGCAGGGTCTTGTCATCTGCATCCCCTACGACAACGCCGAGGAGATACTCAAGCACGAGCTGCAGCGCATGATCGACTACTGCACGCCCGAGGGTCTCAAGCGCCTCGAGGAGCAGGAGAAGGCGTTCCGCGAGCAGGCGGATCTGCCGCACGAGGACATGAATTCCCTCATGGAGGCGTCAAAGCTCGGCTGGTCAAAGGCAAAGGGCGACATCGACTGGGTAGACGAGAGCCGCAGATACACGGAGTAAAATCAAGCAAAGCCCCCCGAATTCGGGGGGCTTTGTACTATTTATCTATGATTGCGCCGCCGTTTTTAATCCGAGAGCACGTCGCCGAGCTGCATCGCGTAGGCGAGCGCGCGCCCGTAGCTGTTGCCGTTGAGCAGAAGCGGGTAGTCAACCGCGTACATGCCGCCGGCGGCGTTGCCCACGGCGTAAAGTCCGGGTATCGGGTGGCTGTCGGCGCCGACCACGTTGAGCTGCTTGTTTATCAGCGCGCCGCCGAACACGTCGAGAAGCGCCGGGCCCCACCTGAGCGCGTAGAACGGCGGCTTGACAAGCGGCGTGAGCATTATCGCGCGCTTGCCGAAGTCGGTGTCGTCGCCCGCCGCGACGAGCTCATTGTAGCGCGCGACGGTCTTTACCAGGTTCTCCGCCGGGACGTCGAGCTGCTGCGCGAGCTCCTCAATCGTGTCGGCCTTGAAGCCGTTTATCAGCTTCTCCTTGACGGGCGCTTTCTCGGCGTCCGTGTTTTCCTCGTCCTCGATGTCGCCGTAGCGTCTCTCGTTGCCCGTGACGAAGCGGTTGATGTCATCCTCGAGCCCGGCGCGGTCGAATTCGTCGCCCATCATGCTCATCGGCGCCATGCCCTGCCCGCCGAGCAGCTCCCAGCGCTCCGCAATCTCGTCGAGGTACTTGCTGTCAAACACCGTAAACGCGAAGTCGCCGCCCGGCTGCATGAGGCAACGCACGGATTTCGCCTGCATCCACGTGTCCTCGTTCATGAAGCGGTTGCCGAGCTGATTTACGTGCAGGAAGAAGAACTGGTGTCCGCTGTAGCCGAGCGCGTGCAGCGTCGGCGCCCACTCCGGGTTGTCGAGCACCGCGCCGGCCCAGTACGCCATCTTCTGGCCGTCGCCCTTGTTGCCGCGCCTCGGAATCTGGAGCGCGGGGCGAAGTCCGATCGGGCAGAACGCCGCGAGCATCTCGCGGTCGTCGGAGGCGTCTCCGGTGGCGAGAATGACGGCCTTTTTGCCCTTGTAACGGCGGTATTTCCCGTCCGCGCCCTTGGCGATAGCCGCGATTACGCGCCCGTCCGCGTCCTTTTCAAGCTGCTCCGCCGCCGTGCCGCGATAGAGCTGTCCGCCGTTTTTCAGAAATTCCTTTTCGAGTATCTCGCACGCGAGCATACCGCCGCCGAAGTTTGTGTACTTGCTGCCGGGCTTGTTGAATATGTGGTGCGTGCCGAGGTATTCCCCGAACATCGGGCCCTTGTAGCTGACGAAGATGTTGGAGTCCACGCCGCCCTCGGTAAGGCTCATCATCCACTCAAAGCCTTCCGCGCTGCGGTTGATGAAAATCCACAGCAGCTCCTCCTCGACGCGGCTTCCGCTGACCTTCAGCCAGTCGGCGGCGAAGCGCTTCGGGTCGATGTGGACGCCCTTTTCCGCCATGATTTTCGTGTTGATTGCCGCGATTTGCCCAGCGAGCGCGACCATCTTCCTGTTCTTGTCTATGAGGATTCCCGACAGCCCCTTGCTCGAGCAGCGCGCCGCCGCGGCGAGTCCGCTGATTCCCCCGCCCACGACGATGAAGTCGGCCTCAAGCGTCTCCTCTATTTGATTTTCCGGAATAGGCTCCGGCGGAGTCTCCCATGTGTAACCCTTCTTTGGTGAACGGTTGCTGTAGAACTTCATCTCAAAGCTCTTTGCCATGATGTTGCCCCTTTCAATATTAATGAATTTGCATAAATGATTGGTGAAATTATACTATCAATTCAGCTAATTTGCAAGTACCATTTT
>JAISKU010000032.1 GCA_031261245.1 Oscillospiraceae bacterium
GGCATCACAGTGACCTTCTCGCGGGGATTCTCACCCCATTCCGCACCGTCCGAGGACGGCAAGAGCAGCACATCTATTAATCTGTGGGAATTATAACACGTCGAAATATGAAATGCAAGAAGAATTTTTATTTTATTTTTTCCATCGTTATCTCTATCGTCGGCGCACCGCCGCTCTTCGTTATCTCCTTAATCGTCTTGATTTTCACCGGCGACAGCGGCTTCCCGCCTTTCCCCTGCTCCGACAGATCCGTTTTCACCGCCGAAATCGCGTCCAACACATCAAGACCCTTCGTCACGCGCCCGAACGCGGCGTAGTTGCCGTCGAGGAACGCGGCGTTGTCGTTCGTGATGAAGAACTGGCTCGACGCGGAGTCCGGCGCCTGAGAGCGCGCCATACTTATCACCCCGCGCTCGTGGGAAATCGTATTCTGCGTCCAGCCGTTCGCGGCGAACTCCCCAAAAATGTTCTCATCGGAGCCGCCCATGCCCGTCCCCTGCGGATCCCCGCCCTGAATCATGAACCCCGGCACGACGCGGTGGAACGTCAGCCCGTCGTAAAAGCCCGAGTTCACGAGCTTCAGGAAATTCGCGACCGTCACCGGCGCGGCGGCGGGATCAAGCTCGATTACAATCGTCCCGCTCCCCTTGCCCTTGCACGAGACGAGCGCCGCCGCGATTAGCGCGACGAGCAAAAGCGCCGAAATGATTCTCTTTTTCATAAAAAATATCTCCTTTTTCCTCTGCGTGTCGTTTATGATAGCATAAACATTTGAAAATGGCAAGCGAAAAAACTATTCTTCCGCTTGCAATCGCGGCCGAAAAATGATATTCTTGGTACACATATACATCAATTTTACGGGAGGTTTTACAATGGGGAAAAAAGAGCTGTTTCTGTCCGTGCTGCATAACGAAAAGCCGACGCAATTCATGGGACACGCGTTTGACGCGTTTCCGCAGGAGGTCGTGTTCGGCCCCGGCGGCGCGGAGCTGCTTTTCCACGCGGTCATCGACCCGATAAGCAACTGGGACATTCTCCAGTTTTCAGGTGAAAAATACAAGGACCTGTGGGGCGTGACCCACCGCTACATTCTCGGCGTTGACCCCGGCATAATCCCGCTCACCGACAACTCCAATCAGGTCATCAAGGACATGGAGCACTGGCGCGACTACGTGACGTTCCCCGAGATTCCGAAAGACCTCGACTGGTCATACGCCCAGGCTCAGTGCAAGGCGGCGCGTGAGCGCGGAGAGCTCATCATGATCCCGACGTTCCGCGGACTGTTTGAGCGTTTGCACAGCCTCCGCGCGTTTGAGAACGTCATGGAGGACTTGATGCTCTGCCCCGACGAGTGTGAGGAGTTCTTCGACGCGTACACTGACTGGAAGCTCGAGGTCGTCAAGCTGCTGTGCGACAACCTCGATTTCGACATGCTGCACTCGCACGACGACCTCGGCGCGAAGGAAAAGCTCTTCTTCTCGCCGAAAATCTTCCGCGAGATGCTAAAGCCCCGCTACGAGAAGATTTACGGCTACGCGAAATCCCGCGGCGTGCTCGTACAGCACCACTGCGACTGTTACATCACGCCGTTCGCCGCCGAATTCGCGGAGATGAACGTGGACATGTGGCAGGGCGCGCTCCCGACGAACGACATCGTGAAGATTCAAAAGGAGCTCGATGAGCGCGGCCTGAATCTGCTCATGATGGGCGGGCTGGAGTCCGCGATCGTGGACAACGAATTCGCCACGGAGGAGGAGATTCGCGCCGAGGTGCGCCGCGCCATCGACACGTACGCCCCGGGCGGGCACTTCCTGCCCTGCATCGGCTCGATCAACTGCCTGTACGAGAAGAACGAGGTCATCGCCGTGGACGAGATGAACCGCTACGGCGCGGAGTGGGTCGCGAAGAACGCAAAATAAGCGCAAAACACAAACAAAAAAGTCAACCCCAAAGGGTTGACTTTTTTATACGCTCCAGTCCTCGCGCGCCAGCTTCTCCTGAAGCGGCTTGAGTCGCTTGTCCAGCGCGCGGTAGTCCGGCAGCACGCCGCCCACGACAGCCCAGAACCGCCCGGAGTGGTTGTGCTCCATTATGTGTGCGAGCTCGTGGACGACCACGTAGTCCACGATGTCCTCGTCCGCCATCACGAGCCTCCACGAGAAATTCAGGCTGTTCTTCGCGCTGCAGCTGCCCCACCGCGCCGTCGCGGAGTTTATGCGCACCGCGCTCGGCCGCACGTTCATCGCCGCCGCGAACGCACCCACCTTTTCCGTGATAATCCGCCGCGCCTCCGCCTTGTACAAAAGCACGCACGCCTCCTTTATCCGCTTTGAGTTCAGCCCCGCCGGTATGCAGAACCGCCCGCCGTCCACGGCGGCGCGCCCCGCCGCCACAATCGGAAGCTGCCGCCCCAGAAACGTCACCGTGTCGCCGTAGCGCGGCGCGAACGCCTCGCGCTGCTCCCGCCGCGCGTCCTGTATCACTAAATGCTCGACAATCCACGACTGCTTTGACTGCACAAACGCGTCAATCTCCGCCGTCGGGAGCTTCAGCGGCGCGCGCACCTCCACCGTCACCTCCGGCGTCACGCGCAGGGTCATGGTCTTGCGATTTGAGCGTATTATCGTGTACTTGATTATCCCCATGTCTATTCCACCAAGCTCCGCAGCGCGCCGTAGCCCTCGCGCTCCATGTCCTCCGCCGGCACAAACCTCAGCGCCGCGCTGTTTATGCAGTACCGCAGCCCGCCGAGCGCCTCCGGCCCGTCGTCAAAAACGTGTCCGAGATGCGCGCCCGATTTCGCGGAGCGCACCTCCGTCCGCTCTCGCCCGTAGGAGCCGTCGCGGAGCGTTTTCAGCGCCGCTGCGTCAATCGGCCGCGCGAACGCCGGCCAGCCGCACCCCGACTCAAACTTGTCCGCCGAGACGAAAAGCGGCTCGCCGCTCACGATATCCACGTAAATCCCCGCCCTGAAGTTGTCGAAATACTCGTTCCTGAACGGCGGCTCCGTCGCGCCGTTCACCGCAACCTCGTACTGCATCGGCGTAAGCCTCCCGCGTAGCGCCCCGTCGCCCACCGTGCGCGGGCTCCCCGCGCGCCGCGCGTCCTCGAACTTCGCCGCCGGTATGTGGCAGTACCCGTTCGGATTCCTGTCCAGATACCCCTGATGGTACTCCTCCGCAGGAAAAAACTGCGCCAGCGGCGCGCACTCGATAGCGACGGGCGCGTCGAGGCTCTCGCCGAGCAGCACGAGCCACCCGCGTATAATCTCCTCGTCGTCCCCGTCCGTGTAGTATATTCCCGTGCGATACTGCGTCCCCGCGTCGCCGCCCTGCCGGTTCACCGACGTCGGGTCGATGACCTGCGCGTACAGGTCTAGAAGCCGCGTAAGCGGCAGCGCGCTCTCGTCGTAGACGACCTCGACCGTCTCCGCGTGTCCCGTGCCTCGCGTACACACGTCCTCATACGTCGGATTCTCCGTGCTCCCGTTCGCGTACCCGACGGCGGTTTTCACCACGCCGGGTATCAGCGCGATATATTTCTCCACGCCCCAGAAGCACCCGCCCGCGAGGTAAATCTCCTTCACGCGCTCACCTGATTATCCTTATCGTGCCCGGCTTGCGCTCGGGAACCGCCGAGGGCTTCCCGATATATCCCACGGCCGCGGCGGAGCATATCGTGTGCTCCCTCGGAATCCCCAGCTCCGCCAGCATGTACTCACGCAGCGGCCTGTCGTCGCGCAGCCAGTGGAACGCGTTGATGTAGCAGCTCCCCAGCCCTATCGACTCCGCCGCGATAAAGATGTTCTCCAGCGCGAGGGCGCAGTCCGCCATCGCGTTCTCATAGCCCGGCCGGTTTGAGGCGATAATCAGCGTCGGCGCGCGGTGGAAGCAGTGAAAGTCCCCGCTCTTCTCCGCCATCGCCTTCGCGCCGTGCTTGCCCGGATAGTCGTCGTCCGGAACGTAGCGCAAAAACGCCTCGCGGGCGAGCTCGTCCAGCCGCGCCAGCACGTCGCCGTTCTGAATCGCCGTGAAAAGCCACGTCTGGTTGTTCCCGCCGCTCGGCGCCCATATCGCGGCCTCCAAAAGCGCGTCGAGCTTATCCGCCTCGACCGCGCGCCCGGAGAACGCCCTTGTGCTCCGCCTCGCGCGGATACTGTCAAACACGTCGTTGTTTATCATGCCCCAAACCTCCCGAATCGCGTCAGTGCGTCTTGTAATAGTCGCGCACGTTGCTGAAAAAGTAGTCGTTTATCAGCTTGCCCTTGCGCTGCACGCGCTCGTCGTCCGGCTTTCCGGCCGCCATGACGAAGAACATGAACCCGCCGCCGGGCGCGAACGTGTCCACATACTCGTCTATCGCCGCGATAAGCTCGTCGTCGGACGCGTCCGGCTGACACGCGCGCGCGCGTGTGTCCCACCCGCCCTCGAGGGCGAGCTTGCCGACGTATTTCTTCTTAATCGCCCGCAGATCGTTCGTTATCTCCGCCGGATTCCACCCCGTAATCCCGATGTCTATCCAGTCGTCGATGAAGCTCTCGCTGCGCCCGCAGTCGTGCTTCTCGAGCAGACACCCGCTCTCGAGGGCGAGGTCGGCGTGCTTCTTGTGGAACGGCTTGATAAGCCTCTTGTACATGTCCACGGAGAAGAACGGCGCCGCCGCGGCCGCGCAGTCGTCCGCAATCATGTACACGTCCGGCTTGCCGTACTGCAACTGGTACTTCAGAATCTTGACGTAGTATTCCGACACGTACTCCAGAAGCGCGTACACCTCCTCCGGCTCCTCGTACATCGCCATAAGCGCCTCGGTGAAGCCCATGAAGCTCACAAGCGTCTGGAAGTAGTCCCCGCCGCCGAAGGAGACGAGCAGATTCTCCCTGTCCTTGCCCTCCACGACCTTTTTGTAGTGCTTCTCAAAGTCCACGTCGCTCACGTCCGGGTTCTTTATCACGTCGCGCCACTTCGTGATATCGTGCAGGATGAAGTTGTTCGGCTCCGGAATCGCCCCGAAATTCGTCTCCGCCTGCCCGACGAACTTCACCTTCCACGGGGAGTACGCGACGCCCGTCGGCGCGTTGATCGGCGTCGTGAACGCGTCCCCCGCGAGCGAGCCTAGACTGAACGCGGACTCAAAAAAGGACGGCACGAATTCCGGTATCTCCCCACGGAGCATTCTTAGGTAGTTTTCACGTAATGTCAGCATTTTTTCTCTCCTCCTTTATGCAAAATATAGTAGCACGAACAAACCCCAAAATCAACAGTATTCCCGAAAAAATTAACCGGGAGACTCTCGCCTCCCGGTTTTTTTCTCACGCCACCGTGTTCGTTATCCGCTTTTCATTCAGCACGTCGAGCGTCAGCGCGAACAGCAGCAGCAGCCCCGAGGCGACGTTCTGCCAGTGCGGACTCACCCCGATGACCGTAAGCCCGTTTGAGAACGTGCTTAGTATCAGCAGACCCACGAACGCGCCCGCCATACCCCCGCTTCCCCCGCCGAACGATATCCCGCCGAGCACCGCCGCCGTAATCCCCTGAAACCTCTGCGCGCTTATGCCCGTGATGCTCGCCGACTGCAACCGCGAGACGAGCGTAATACCCGCCAGCGCGGAGAAAAACCCGCACGTCGAGAAGAGAATGTACGACATCTTCTTCGGATTCACCCCCGCGAGCATCGCGGCCGTCGGATTCCCGCCCACGAGGTAGATATTTCGCCCGAACTCCGTCTTGTGCAAAATAATCCCTATCACCACCATCGCGGCGAACGCGACGAGCGCGGACACCGGAACGTAGTCGAAAAGCATACCCTTTCCGTAGTATTTCAGCACGGGATTGCTCACGTCAATCGTCTTTTTGTTCGCGATCAGGTATATAAACCCCGTCATAACTGACGACGTGGCGAGCGTCGCGATAAACGGCGCGATATCCATCGAGTTGACGACAAGCGCGTTTATAAACCCTATCACCGCGCCGAGCACTATCGTCACCACAAGCGCCGGAATAAGCGGAAACCCCGCGCGCAGGATATACGCCAGAAACATTCCGCAGAGCGTCCCGCTCGCCCCCGTGGACAGGTCGAGCTTGCCTGAGATCATAAGCAGCGCCACGCCCTCCGTGAGAAACGCGGAAATCGCCATGGAGCTGAGAATATTCACAAGATTCTTGGGCTTGATGAAAATGCCCTTGGAGATAATCGCGAACGCGGCGGAGAGCAGAATGAACAGCAGTATCATCGCCGCGGTCTTTGAGACAATAAACCTCTTCAACGCCGTAAGCGTCCGTTTCTGTGTTGTTCCCGACATCTTCCGTCCCCCCTCAGTCCAGCATGGCGAGCGCGAGGACGTTCTCCTCGGTCGCCTCTTGGCGCATGACCTCGCCCGTGATGTGTCCGTTGTGCATGACAATTATCCTGTCGGAGACGTTGATGACCTCGGTCAGCTCCGACGAGATGAATATCACCGCGAACCCCGCCTTCGCGAAGTCGCACACCATCTGATATATCTCCGCCTTCGTCGCGACGTCTATGCCCTTCGTCGGCTCGTCGAGAATAAGCAGCTTTGTGGACACCTTTTCGTTCGTCCACCGCCCGAGAATCACCTTCTGCTGGTTCCCGCCCGACAGCTCGCGCGCTATCTTGTTTATGCTCGGCGTGCGTATCGTGAACTGGTCGATGACCTCCTGCGTAAGCCTGTTCTCGGCGTCGCGGTCGAGGAACATGTTGAAAAGTCCCTTTTTCAGCTTCGAGAGCACGGGCATGGTGACGTTCTCACGCACGGAGCGGCTGAGGATAAGCCCCTGCTCCTTCCTGTCCTCGGGGCAGAGCGCGATTCCCGCCCGTATCGCGTCGCGCGGCTCCGTGAACCTCACCTGTTTCCCCTCAAAAATTATCTCGCCCGCCTCTATCGCGTCCGCGCCGAATATCGCGCGCACGACCTCGGTGCGCCCCGCGCCCACGAGCCCCGCGAGGCCGAGCACCTCGCCGCGCCTGAGCGAAAAACTCACGTCGTCAAGCGCGTCGGTACACAGCCCGCGCACCTCCAGAAGCACGTCGCCGTACTCCTCGTTCCGGCTCAGGTTGCTGTACGTGTCGCCGATGTCGCGCCCCACCATCGCCTGAATCAGCGCGCGCTCGTCCGTGTCCTGCGTGCGCATCGCCTTTACGAATTTGCCGTCCTTTAGCACCACCACGTCGTCGGTTATCTTGAAAATCTCCGCCATGCGGTGTGAGACGTAGATGATTATCTTCCCCTCCGCCTTCAGATCCCCTATCAGGCGGAAAAGTATGTCCGTCTCCGTATCCGTAAGCGGCGCCGTCGGCTCGTCGAACGCGATAATGCGCGAGTTGCGCGTGTACGCCTTCATTATCTCCACCATCTGCTGGTACGCGACGGAAAGCCGCCCCACGGGCTCGTCCGGGTCGATCGGCAGTCCGAATTTTCCTATGACGGCCTTCGCCTCGGCGCGCAGCCTGTTCTTGTCGATTCCGAGCGCCGTCTTGGGCAGCGCGCCCGGAAAAATGTTCTCCATCACCGACAGCAGCGGGACGAGCTGCCGCTCCTGATATATTACGCTCACCCCGGCGAGAATCGCGTCCCTCGGCGTCGGAAAGCTCATCTCCTCGCCGCTGATTACAATTCCGCCCGCGTCGGGCCGTATATCGCCGCTGAGTATCTTCAGCAGCGTCGATTTCCCCGCGCCGTTCTCGCCGAGCAGCGCGAGCACGCGCCCCGCCTCCGCGCGGAACGAGATATCACTCAGCGCCTGAACTCCCGGGTACGCCTTCGATATGCCCTGAAACTCCAAATATTCACTCATCACTTTGCCTCCCCCGGTGCGGCGGCGCGCGCGGTCGTCTTGACCTTCAGCGCCCTCTGCGCCGCGCGCTCGTTCAGATAGTCGAACATCAGCGCGATGATAAGCAGCAGCCCGGACGCTATCGTCGTCCAGTAGGACTCGAGCGCGAGCATGTTCAGCCCCGAGCTGAAGAAATTCAGCAGCAGAATCCCTATCAGGCACCCGCTCATATCCCCGCCGCCGCCGTAAAACGCGATTCCGCCGAGTATCGCCGCCGTGATCGCGTCCATCTGAGAGTCGGACATCGACAGCGGCGACGCCGACTGCATCCGCGACGCGAGCACTATCCCCGCGAGCGTGGAGACGACCGCGTTGTTTATGTACAGCACGGTGAGAATCCTGTCCGGATTGAGCCCCGAGAGCCTCGCGGCGTATACGTTTCCGCCCACAATATACATGTTCCGCCCGAACTGCGTCCTTTTAAGCACGTACTCATAGACGATTATGAGCACAATCATAATCACAAACGGTATCGGAAGTATGCCGAACAAATTCCGGCTCCCCCACGCGAACGTGGGATTCGGAATCGGGATATTCTGCGCGTTCGTAACGCCGAGGTTGATCCCCTGCAAGACGCTTGAAATCGCAATAGTCGAGATAAACGGCATAAGGCCGATTTTGAGAGCTAAAAACGCGTTAAGTGCGCCGATAACGCCGCCGACCGCGAGCGTGGCCGCCACCGCCCACCCCCACGGAATTCCGCTTTTAATAAGCAGCCCGCAAACAACCCCGCCGAAAAGGCACTCGCTGCTGGAGGCGAGGTCGATTCCGCCGGAGATAAACAGGCACGCGATGCCGAGCGCCATTATGCCGGTAATGCTCATTCTCTGCATTGTCCCGCGAATGGAGTCCATGCTCAGATAATTCGGGTTGACAAAGTAAAATGCCGCAATTACGACAACCGTTATCAGAAGCAGAAGCGCCTTCTTGGACTTCAGTACGCGTTTTACCGCCTGCACGTTCATAATCGTTTCCTCTCCCCGCTTTGCGAATAACATGTCCGCAGACCCGCCGGACAGCCCTGCGACTGCCCGGCGGGAGCGGTTTTATTGCCTGAAGTCTTACGGCTGGACGCCGAAGCTCTTCATGATGTTGCCGATGTACTCCACATAGTTGTCGCGCGTCATCATCTCGGGCTTGAGGACGAAGCGCGCCGCGAAGTCGCCGGGGAGGAACTGGTCCGCCCAGAGCGTCTCGTTCGTCGCGCGGCCGTCAATCAGCGCGAGCAGGCCGAACGTCGCGGTCGCCGCATACAGGAACGGGGGCGCGGCATAGTTTGCCTTCCACGGCCCGTCATAGCCGCTGTCCCACTCCGCCGTGAGAAGCGCGGAGCCGGAGGAGACTATCAGAACGCTGTCCTCTTTCTTGAGGGCCTGCACCGCGCGGCTTCCGCCGAGGGCGGGGTCCTCCGCCGTGCCGGAGATGAACCAGTACTTGACCTCGGGGTGGGCCGAGAGAATGCTGTTGGCGACGTTGTAGCCTGCCTCGACGCTCCAGCCCTCGGAGGCGATGTCACCGTAGTAGTACGCGTTGCCGGGGAACAGCTCCTTGAAGCGGCCCTCCGCCGCGACCGCGCGGGCGTTGAGGTCCATGTTCGCGGAGAAGTCGAGCACGAGAAGCGCGATCTCCTCGGGCTTCGCGTCCGGCCAGTACGTCTTGTAGGTGTCCGCGAGGTACTGTACCTGCGTCTGGCCGTTGACCTTCTGATCCATTATGACGCCGGGGATGATCTCGTGGCCGTCCGCGTCCATCGCGTTGTTGAACACGACGATCGTCGGGATGTCATACTCCTCGATGATCTCGCCCACGCGCGCCGCGAGCTCCTGCGTGATGTCCACGATCAGGCCGTCCGGCTCCTTGAGCAGTATCGTCTGAATGTTGTTGACATACGCGTCGGGGTCGCTGTTCGCCGTGAGGTACTCCACCGAGAAGTTGTACACGTCGCCGAGCTTCTGAAGCGACTCATACGTCTGGTTCGCGCCGTTCGACGGCTGATAGTTGTAGTACACAATGTTGTACTTCTCGCGCGCCTGATGGTCAACCTTGTCCGTCACGTAGCCGATCGTGCCCGTGTCCGCTGGCGGCGCCGGCGGAGCCTCTGTGGCGGGCGCGTCGGGCGTTGCGGGTGCCGGAGGCGGGGCGTCCGGAGTCGCTGTTGCGGGCGCTGCGGGCGTCGGCGTCGGCGCCGCGGGCTCATCCTTTTTCGCACAGGCCGCGCCGAGCGCGAGCAGCATGGCGATCGCAAGAATCAGGGATATTGTTTTCTTCATTTTTTTCTCCTTTTATTACGGTGTCCGAATTCCCGGCACAAAAAAGCCAGTGTCCGGGGCGCGACCTGCCGGTGAAAGCCGCACCCTTAGGCTTACGCCTAACGATTTCGACGCGCGCTGCTACTTCTTCGTCACCTCGATGTACCCCTCGTCCGCGTTGACGAACACTATATCTCCCGTCTCGATGTACGGCACGGGGTCAACCTCAAAATCCGTGACGCTCGGCACGTGCGCCTGAAGCATACAGCCCACGGTCAGCGGGCTCGACTTCGTGTGCACGAACGCCGCCGGCTTCTTCCCGAACCCGTACATCAGAAAGCCGCCGGAGCCTCGCGGCGAGTAGAACACAAGCACCTTGTCCGTGTACGGAACGCGGTACAGCGGGTGATTCCGCTCCGTCGTATAGCCGCGCTCGGGCTTCACGTTCGTGAACCCCTGCAAATACTTCGGCGCGACGACGGCCTCCGCCGTGACCTTCCCCGGATACTCGCACCGCCCGTAAAATCTCTTCGTCTCCATATTCACCGCCACTCCCCGCGCCACACGCCCGTAAGCGCCGCGTCAACGCAGTCGTCAGAAGAGCCGTAGCACACCTCAAGCGGGTCGTCAACGTAACAGCCCGTTATGTAATACGCCTGCTTCGCCGTGTCCACCGCTATGCTGCGCACGCCGTCCGGCACAGCGCCGAGCGCCGCGAGGCACGCGCCCGAAAACACCTTCACGCCCGCCTTTTCAAGTATCTCCACGTAGCCGAGCTTCTTCGCCTGCGTGTAAATCCACGGCGCGGTCATCACCCAGAGCGGAACCTTGCACTTTTTCCCGTCGAGCTTCTGCGACAGCTTCAGAATATCCACCATATTCAAATGCGGGCACCCGAGATACACCATGTCCACCCTGTCCGTCTTGTGGTAATTCAGCGTGTCATAGCTCCGCCGCAGCGCCGCGTCGTCGAGCTTCACGTGCTTTTTCACCTCGCGTCCGCCCGTCGCGAACTCGAGCGTCGGGGCCTCCGGCGTAATCCCCGGCAGATGGTACATGCGCACCGCGCCGCCCGTGCTGACTGCGGAGTTGAACTTCTGCTACTGCGTCGTCGTCGGCCGCGAGGTGTTCAGAACAATCGGAACCTCAATGTCGCTCACCTCGCCGACGGTGAAGCCGAGTATATCCCACTCCAGATCCGTCGTTATCCTGCGCT
Organism: Oscillospiraceae bacterium; assembly: GCA_031261245.1. Lineage (GTDB taxonomy): Bacteria > Bacillota > Clostridia > Oscillospirales > Oscillospiraceae > JAIRRO01. The sequence goes on from JAISKU010000032.1 coordinate 11,316, forward strand.
CCGGCTCCGCGATAAGCGTCCCCCACCTGTTTTCCGTTATGTGCATGTCATAGTACGGCGCTTTGCCGAGCAGACAGGTCGCGAGCGTCCCGTCAAAATTCGTCCGCGCGCCGAGCGTCGCGTTGCAGTACGGCATCTGAGAGCTCTCAAACCAGGAGCAATGCTGTCCCACGCTCGGCAGGTACGACATCACGAGGTAATTCGCGCACGAGTGCGTCGTGATAAGCCCCATCCTGCGCAGGGTCACAAAAAGCTCCTCCTGCATCCCCTCCGCGTGTACCGCGGGGTCGTCCTGACGCAGTGCGGAATCCTGATTCGCGCACAGGTTGCACGCCTCCCACCCGTCAATCGGCGGGTTGTGACCGGCCGGCGCGAACGGCGCCTTGTCCGCGAACGTCGGAATCTTGAACCGTCCTCCCGCCGCCGCGAACTCCACTATCTCCTCGACCGTAATCTTGTAGTAGTTGCTGATATTCAACCCCGGCGTGTGCATATCGCCCGTGCCGTCGAGGTCCACGAGGCGCGTCGCCCCCGCTATGCGGCACATCTCGACGACGTACTCCATGCACTTTTGAAGCACCGGCCCGTCGCCGCCGTCAAGCAGCCTCTTCTCCTCCTCCGTGAGGTATGGCATGTCAAATGGCATAATTCCTCCGCCCGCGATTGTGTGATTACTTAAAAAAGTCGCAGTATTTGATAGGCGCATTATAACATATGACGAAAGTCTTGTACAATAACAAAAAACATGTTATTATACCGTTTAGGTAATAACAAACACGGAGGCGTCATTATGGACAACATCACCTTTCAGCAGATTGAGGCGTTTTTGACCATCGCGCGCTATAACAACCTCTCAAAGGCGGCGGCGAACATGTTCGTCTCCCAGCCCGCGATATCGCGCACGCTCAACAGACTGGAGGCGAGCGTCGGCCTCACGCTCTTCTCGCGCACAAACAAGGGCGTCGCGCTCACGCCGGAGGGCGAATACCTCTTCTCCGCGCTCGAGTCCGCGTACAACAACGTCGAGGCGGCCGTCAAGGTCGCGCACGGCCTGGCATCCTCGCCGCAGAAGTCCCTGCGCCTCGTGCTGCCCATCTCCTACGACGCCGTGGACGACTACGATTCGTTCAAGCTCGTCGTCCGCCGTTACAGGGAGGCGCACCCCGACGTGCTCGTGACGGAGGTGCTCTGCGACTTTGCGGAGCTGCGCCAGCAGCTCGAATTCGGCGACGCCGACCTCATTATAAGCCAGAGCTTCGCGATCCTCGGCATCCCGAACATCTCCCACCTCGACCTCGGCCCCTACACCATGCACATCGCCATCTCCGAGGAGCATCCGCTCGCGCAGGGCGACGTCATCACGCCTGACATGCTGCGCGGTGAGGTGCTGTATATCGTCCCGCAGACCGGCACGAGCTTCGACAAGGAGAACGCCGTGCTGCTCTACCGCCAGATGGGCTTCACGCCGAAAAGCATCGAGTTTGTCCCGAACTTCCTGACGCTCGTACACACAATCCGCCTCAAAACCGGGTACTCCATCTGCGGCAAGTTCTCAAGCCTCGGACTTAGCGGCATAAAATACTACCCCGTCGCGCAGGCGCGTGACGTGGCGAACATCATCGTCGCGTGGCGCAACAGGCGCATGAGCCGCGAAACGCGCGATTTCGTGGACATGCTGCGCTCGTCGAACGAGCAGGGATAGCAAAACGCAAAAAGTATCCGCAGACTTTCGTCTGCGGATACTCTTTTGCTTTTTTACTGTACGATGTAGTCGCCCTTGACGCTCTCAAGCTCCCCGACGAGCTTTGCCAGAACGTCGGATATCTCAATCTTCTGCGGGCAGTGCTTCTCGCATACGCGGCACTTCACGCACTCGGCCGGACTCGTGCCGAAGCTCGACATCGACGCGTACTTGTAGCCGGAGCTGCTCTTCTGCCGGTGCACGAGAAACGTGTTGTATATCTCGATGAACATCGGTATCTGGATATTCTTCGGGCAGTTCGGCACGCAGTAGCGGCAGCCCGTGCACGGGATTCGCGGCGTGGAGTTGATAATCTCCACCGCCTTTGCGATAAGCGCGTGCTCCTCGGCCGAAAGCGGCTTGAAGTTCTCGAACGTCGCCGCGTTGTCCCTTATCTGTCCGATGTTCTCCATGCCGGACAGCGCGGTGATAAGCCCGTCAAGCTCCCCGACGAACCTGAACGCCCACGACGCCGTGGACACGTCCGGATTCGCCTTTTTGAACAGCTCCGTCACCTCGGATTCGCCCCCCGCGAGCAGGCCGCCCTTCGTCGGCTCCATTATCGAAACCGGCTTGTTGTGCTTTCGCGCTATCTCATAGCACCGGCGCGACTCCACCTCCGGATTGTCCCAGTCCAGATAGTTTATCTGAAGCTGAACCATCTCCGCCTCCGGGTGCTTCGTCAGCACGTCGTCCAGCAGCTCCGGCGTACCGTGGAACGAAAACCCGATGTGCTTTGCGAGCCCGCGCTCCTTTACTCCGCGCAGGAACTCCCACGTGCCGAACTCCTCCGCCATTCTCGCGGAGTCCTCCGACATCGCGTGTATCAGGTAGAAGTCCACGTACTCGACGCCGAGGCGCGAGAGCGAGGTCTGAAGCCGCTCCTCCTGCTGCTCCGCCGCAGTCACCGTGTGCAGGGAGAGCTTTGTCGCTATCTGGAAGCTGTCGCGCGGGTGCCGCTTCACAAGCGACTCGCACAGCGCCACCTCGGAGCCCTCGTAGATATACGACGTGTCGTAGTAGGAGAAGCCGTGCGACATGAACTCGTCAACCATCTCGTTGACGGCCTCCACGTCGAACCTCCCGTCCTTGCGCGGCAGACGCATATACCCGAAGCCGAGCTTTTTGTAGCTCTCGCCAAGATATTTCTCCACGGCTACGCCTCGTTGTTCGCCAGCGTCTCCGCAGCGGCGCGTCCCCACGTGAGGCAGCGCCCGTGGCTGTTTCCGGCGGCGAGCAGCGGATAGTCTATGCTGCAAAATCCGCCCGCGATCATGCCGACGGCGAGAAGTCCGCCGAGCGGCGCGCGCTTCTCGTTCAAAACGCGAAGCTTCACGTCCGTCTCAAGCCCGCCGAACACGTTCAGCAACGCCGGGCCGATCTTCACGGCCACATACGGCGGCTTGTCGAGGCTTGTAAGCAGCTCCGGACGCTTTCCGTAGTCCACGTCCTCGCCGTTTTTCACGACCTCGTTGTAGCGCTTCACCGATTTGACGAGGTTCTCTACCGGCACGCCGATTTTCTCCGCGAGCTCCTCTATCGTGTCCGCCTTCCACGCCATTCCGTGCTCAAATACCCGCTCAAGGCTCTCCTTGCGATAGCCGATGCCCTCGTCGTCAAAGCCCTGGAGCTGGTCAAGCGGCACCGTCGCGCCCTGTCCGCCATGGAGCGGCCCGCCCTTTTTGACCTCCTCGTACCATTTCTGGTCGAACACCATGTACGCGAAGTCGCCGTCCGGCTGCATGAGTATGCGCGCCGCCTTTGCGCCCGACCACGTGTCCTCGTTCATGAAGCGGTTCCCCTGCGGATTCACGTGCAGGAAGAAGTCGAAGAACACGCCGTAGCCTATCATGTGCAGGGACAGCGCCCACGGCCCGGTCTCGAGCTTGCCGCCGGCCCAGTAGCCCATCTTGTGCCCCTCGCCGAGGTTGCTGCCCTTGGGCCAGTTTACGCACCGCCCGGGCAGAAGCCCCCACGGGGAGAACGCCTCAAGCATCTCGGAGTTGCCGCCGATGTCGCCCGACGCGAGCACGACGCCGCGCGTGCCCTTATAGCGTATGATCTTGTTCTCCTTGAGGTTTTTCGCGATCACGCCCGTGACGCGCCCGTTCGTCTTTTCCAGCTGCAGCGCCTGCGTGTTGCGGATGACCTTGCTGCCGCCGTTCACCGCGACGTTGTACAGCATCTCGCAGTACATCAGCGCGCCGCTGTACTTCCACCTGTTCGCGCCCGGCTTCTGATAGATGTGCTGCGCGATCGGGTACTCCGTGAAGTCCTTGCCCCGATAGTACGCGCCCCACAGATCCGTCGTCACGTCGTCGCCGCCGAGACTCAGCAGCCACTCAAACGCCTCCTCGCTGCGGTTGATGAACAGCCACAGCAGATCCTCGTTCACGCGGCTCCCGCAGATGCGCAGCCAGTCGCGCGCGAACTGGTACTTATCGACCTTCACGCCGTAGCGGCGCTGCACGCTTGAGCCTATGGAGGAGACCTCCCCGCCGTGCGCCACGAACCCGCCGGTCTTTTCCAAAACTATGACCTTCAGGCCGAGCTCCGTCGCGCGGGCCGCCGTCGCGAGGCCCGAGATCCCGCCGCCGACGATGATTGCGTCCGCCTCGATCGTCTCGGTTATCTCGCTCTCCGGAATGGGCTCCGGCGGCATCTCCCAGGACCAGCGTTTTACCTTTGCCTTCTCAAGCAGGGTTATCTCATCCGGACTCGGAAACGCCATCGTCCCCTCGTCGTCGTCAAGAACTATTTCTTTGTTTTCCGCCATCTGAAATTCACTCCTTCATATTTGAGTTGCGCGCGTCTCCCGCGTTACGACCAGGACAGGTTGCGGAGAAGCGCCACGACGTTTCCGCCGTTTCTGATCTTACCCTGCAAAGCCGAGTTCAGTCCCCACGAGGTTGTCGGAGCAACAAGGTTATACCACAGCATGTCGTCTACGCATATCTTCGCGAGCTCGTAGTTCATCGCCGTGCGCTCGTCGGCGTTCTCGTTCGTCTGCACCGTGTCGAGAAGCTCGAAGGCTCTCGCTTTTCCGTTGAACTCATAGTTGACGTAGGAGCCCGCAGCCATGAAGTTGTAGCCGAACGCCCACGACCCGCCGAAGGAGGAGGCCGACGTCGCAATCATAAGGCCGTCGATGCACATGTCGTACTGCGTGTCGTCGAACAGGTACGTCGTCCACGTGCCCATGTCGAGCGATATGACCTCAACTGTGATGCCGACTTCCTTGCAGTTTGCCTGAATCAGCTCGGACGTCAGCGCCGCGGCGGACGTGCCGTTGTTGATGAGGCGGATCGACTTGCCTGTGATCCCGGAGGACACCGCGAGCTCCTTCGCGAGGTCGGGCTTGTAGTCGTCGCCGTAAATCCCCATACCGAACATGCGCGGATCGCCGTCAGGCGCGCTGCCGTCGGCCGCTCCCGCCGATACTGTACCCGTGCCGGAGTAGGCGAGCTTGTTTATCGCGTCCCTGTTGATGGCATACGCCACCGCCTTGCGCGCGTCAGGGTTTTCATTGAATATCGAGGTGTCGGAGATGTTGAAGTAAATCGCCGACGACACGAAGCCCAGCGCCGTGTCAACCTTGAGGTTCGGCAGATTCGTCACATAGTCCACGTCCTGGAACGGAATCGCGCCCATGTCAACCTCGCCCGTCTCAAGCGCGTTGACCTGCTGCGCCTCTTCCTTGAGCTGTACGAACTTGTAATTCTTTATTGCCGGCATCGTTCCCCAGTATTCGTCCCTCTGCTTCAGGGTCAGGTGGCTGTTCACGACGTATTCCGTCATAACATACGGCCCCGTGCCTATCGGGCGCGTGGCGAGCGTCTCGGGATCGGACTCGCTCGTCTGCTTGTCGAGCATACAAAGCGCCGATATGGAGTCCATAAGCGTGAGGCGGAACTCCGTGAACACCAGATCAACCGTGTACTTGTCTACAATCTTCGAGTTTGCCACATCAAGCTGCGGCAGTATTCCGGGCTGTCCGGGGCGGTTGTTCGCGTGATCGAGCGAGTACAGCACGTCGTCCGCCTCAAAGGTGTTCCCGTTTGAGAACTTTATGCCCTCGCGCAGTTTGACACGGAACGTCAGGTAGTCGATTCTCTCGCGGCTCGTGGCGAGCATCATGACCTCTTCGCCGTTCTCGTCGAAATACCACAGCTGGTCATAGATCATGTGTACCGCGTACACGAGGTCGAGGCCGGAGATGATCATCGGGTCAAGCGTTCCGCTGTCCTGTGTCATCGCGATGGTAATGGAGTCCTTCACGGGAACCTCGGGCTCCTTCTTCTTGCAGGCGGCCAGCGGCAGCGCCAGCGCGAGGATAAGCAGGAGTGCAATGGCAGTTTTTAACGACTTTTTCATTGTGGTTGTCTCCTTCTTTTATTTTAAT
>JAISKU010000083.1 GCA_031261245.1 Oscillospiraceae bacterium
GAGACGGCGGTGGCGGTGACGCGCGACGGGCGCGAGGTGCTGTCCGACGAGATATTTTCGCAGGCGGACAAGTTCGCGCTGTACGGCGGCGTCGTGCCGGAAATCGCGTCGCGCAACCACCTCGCGGCGATTTCGCAGCTCACGGACGCGGCGATTGCAAAGGCGGGAATCGCGCGGAGCGACATTGACGCCGTGGCGGTGACATACGCGCCGGGACTGATCGGTGCGCTGCTCGTCGGGCTGAATTTCGCGAAAGGCGTCGCGCTGTCGCTCGGCGTGCCGCTCATTCCGGTGCACCACCTGCGCGGTCACATCGCGGCGAATTACATAGCGTTTCCGGAGCTTGAGCCGCCGTTTCTCGCGGTGATCGTGTCGGGCGGGAACAGCGTGATTGCGGACGTGCGTGGGTACACGGACATCGCGGTAATCGGCTCCACGCGCGACGACGCTGCGGGGGAGTGCTTCGACAAGGCGGCGCGGGTGCTCGGGTTGCCGTATCCGGGCGGGAAACCCTTAGACGATTTGGCCAAAACGGGCGACGACGCGGCGTACAGACTGCCGCGACCGGTGGTGGACGGCGCGCCGTTCGACATGTCGTTCTCGGGGCTGAAAACCGCGGTCGTGAACATCGCGCACAACGCGGATCAGAAGGGCGAGACGCTGAATAAAGCCGACCTCGCGGCGTCGTTCACGGCGGCGGTGTCGGACATTCTCGTGACGCGCGTCATGGAGGCGGCGGAAAAGCTGGGCTACGACAAAATTGTGGCGGCGGGCGGCGTCGCGGCAAACTCGCGCATACGCGCGGACTTGCAAAAAGCCGCCGAGAGGGCGGGCAGGGCGCTCTATCTCCCGCCGCTGTCGCTGTGCGGGGACAACGCGGCGATGATAGGCGCTCAGGGGTACTACGAGTACCTCGCGGGGGCGCGCGGCGGGATGGATTTGAACGCGTACGCGACGCTGGAGGTGTAGTGGGAGATCCCTGTTGACATTTGCCAAAAAGTATGGTAATATAAATTTACTGTGTAGGGAGCAGCCGCTGATTGCGGCAGTCCGATTGGACAGCTGCCCTCAAAACTTACGCGAGAAAGGATGTGGACATTATGAAACATTTTAACAATCTGACAATAGTGTCTGCGCCTTTACGGTAGCTTTTGCTTTCGTAAATATCGGCAGTCCTGAGTTGTCAGGGCTGCCGATTTTATTTATGAAAGAGGTAATTCAATGAAAAAATTCAAATACTCACAGCTGTCACAGGACGGCGACGCCGACACAAAAAGCGGAATTTGCCGCGGGATTCTGGACGCCTTGCCGGATTGGTTCGAGCTACAGGACGGCATTGACCATTACTGCGAGGCGGTGCGCTCCGAGCCGTTTTGGGCGGTTTATGACGGCGACAGCGCGGTCGGTTTTATCGCGCTCAAGGAGCACAACGCGTACACTGCGGAGATTGACGTGATGGCGATCTTGCCGGAATATCACCGCTTGGGAATCGGCAAACGGCTCACGGAAGCGGTTTCGGAATACTGCCGCGAGCGCGGGCGGTCGGTGCTGATACTGAAAACGCTTGATTACTCGTCGCCGGACGAGTATTACGCTCGGACGCGGGAGTTCTATCTGGCTATGGGCTTTCTGCCGCTACAGGTGCTTGACGGCTACTGGAACGAGAATAATCCCTGCCTGTTAATGGGGAAATGGCTGGGGTAGCGCGGCTGCCCGCCACAAAAAATGCGCCATGCTTTGCGGCATGGCGCATTTTATTTTGTGCTGTCAGCCTATGTTTTCGTTGACGATGTAGTATTTCCCCGAAGCTTCGTCGTAGTAGACGGTGCCGAGGCGCTGCATACTCTCGTCGTCAACCGGCGCGGCGTCGTCCTCGACCGCCTCGAGGTTCTCCTCCTCAATAACAAGCGCGTTTTCCGTGTCCACGGAGCTCTGCGAATCGTCCTTGTACGCCCACGAGCCGATGTCTATCTTCATGTTCACGACGAGCGCGAGCATGATGCCGACGGCGAGGCAGAGCATCACGTCGGCGAGGTTGGCGACGCCGTCCATCGGGTTGTATGTCTCCTCCTCGCTTCTGGAGGTGAGCCTCCTGTTCATCAAGCTTTTCATTCCGCCTCACGCCCCTTGTCCGTATTGATAATCTCGAGCACGCAGCTCATCAGCACGTCGAGCATGGACATGTAGTCCTTGTACCACGTCTTGCGCACGGTGGTGATAACCGTCGCGACGGCCGCCGTGATGAGGCCCACTATCGTCGTGTCAAACGCCGTGAGCAGCGAGGTCGAGAGCGCGTAGGTGTCGCCGCGCCCGAGGGCGATGATCCCCGGGCCGAGCGGTATTAGAGTGCCCAAAAGCCCGAACATGGGGCCGAGGCGCGAGACGAGCTCCGAGAGCTTCACTATCATGTCATACGACGCCTGCTCCTGCTCTATCAGACGCACGGCGAGCGCCTCACGCATTGTGGTGTCAAACTCGGGGTGGGCGGTGAGCTCAAGCAGCGCCGCTTTCTGGCGCTTGAGAAGTCCGCTTTCGGAGATGACGTCAGGCAGGGGCTTTGCGCCGAGCCGGATATCCTCCAGAAGCAGCGGCAGCTTGACCTTGAGATGGCGGTGCTCCGTGAAAAGCTCCGCCACGAGCCAGCCGAACAGCGCCACCGCGGCGATTATCAGAAGTATGAGCACCGCGACGCACGGCGCCTCGAGCTTGCTCGCCACCGCGCGCAGCACGTCGTTTAATTTGAACGTCTCCTCTGTCGCCGTCGTCACGGCCGCCAATATGTTCATTTTCACACACCTACAACTTTCTTTTGAAGCTAAGTATCTCAAGCCCGAACCCGAGGACGAAAAACACCGCGAGTATGAAAAACACGACGGAGATGAAGCTGTGCCCGTCCCGCGCGAGAAGAATAAGCTGCTCCGCGTCGCCGTCCATGCCCTCCTTGCGCGAGTTGTCGAGTCCGCCTCCGCCGCCCTCGAGGTAATCGTGGTTCAGCACGCTGTTGACCCATTCCGCAAACGCCGCCTGTGACACGAAGTCGGAGGAGAGTATGTACACGCCCTTGTTGTTTTCGGAAAACTGCACCTGCTCCGGAGGGTTCACGGCGGGGGCGGACGGGGGTTTGACGGAGGGTGGCGCGGTCTGTCCGGAGGACGCGCCGCCGGAGCCGGATCCGCTGCCTGTTCCGCCGCCGGAGCCGCCGCCACCTGTGCCGGTTCCGCCGCCGGAGGAGCCGACGGGCGGCGGAACCGCGACGACCTCGCCGCCGCTGACCCTGACAGTCGCGGACACGGAGGCGCTGCCGAAGCTCGCCGTTATCACGGCGTCGCCCTCGCCGTTGACCGTGAGGTTGCCGTATCTGTCCACCGAGACGACGGCGTCGTTATTTGAGCTCCACAGGAGGTTTTCGCTGACGTATTCGTCCAAAAGGCTGTCCTCGGCGGAGACGTTGACGGTCATCTTGAAATCGCTTCCGACCTTGAGGCTTATATTTGTCTCCTCGGTGCTCAGTACCGGAGTGCCGGAGAACGTGATGAGGAGCTTGTAGACGTATTTCGCGGCGGAGCTCGTGTTCGCCTCCGACGGGTCGAGCTGTCCGAAGAAGAGGTGAAAACGCGCGGCGGCGGAGAACATCGTGCTGTCGTAAAGCTGCTCAAACTCGCGGCCGACGCTGTCCCACTCCGTGTAGTCCTCGAGCGCGAGCATGGGCTCCACCTGAACGGCGCCGTCGTAGACGTCGTCGCCGTAGTAGGGGTAGAGCGCGCCCGTGGCCTCGTTCGCGGCGAGGTTCGGGAAGTAGTAGCGCGGCAGGTCGAACAGCGACTGCTTTGTGAATGAGCGGTAGGCCCCGACGGTCTGATCCTTTGTGAAGAAGTCAATACGCGAGATTGAGCCGAAATCAATGCCCGCGTACTCAAGCAAATCGCGTATGTAGAAGCCGCGCGCGGCGACGAGGTAGGTACGGCTGCCGCTGAAGTAGCTGTAGACCATCTCGCGCGTGGCGAGCGCGCCGCCGAACATGTCGTCGAGCTCCTGCCACGTGAATTTCGCCTTTTCGACGAACTCGTCCTCGTCCCAGCCGAAATATCCGATGGACACGCTTATCGTGTCCGTGACGGAGCCCGCGGCGCTCGCGCGCGCCGGAAAAAGCCGCGAGGAGGCGGCGACTCCGGCGATTATGCACATACACAAAAGAGCTTTTTTCATTGTAAATCCTTCAGGGTTGAATTCGCGAGCATCGCCCGCGCCTCGTCGCCGGTGAGCTCGTAGCCCCAGAACAGGCGGTAGATTTTCTGCGCGACCTCGACCATGTCGTAGTCGTACAGCGCGGGGTAAACGAGGTTGCCTAGCCACCACACGCCGAGAATCATGTTCACCGACGGCGGGCCGGACATCCAGTTGTACGGCAGACCCGGAATCTCATAGTAATCGCCTGTCTTGATAGCCGGCAGCTGCGCCCACGCGGCCATGTCGGCGACCTTGCCGTATATGCTGGCGGGGGCGAAGATGATGATCTCGGGGGCGAAATTGTAGAGCTGCTCCATGTCTATCGTGTTGCCGCCGCCGGCGTTGCTTATATCCTCCACGACGACGGCGTTTTTGATGTTGAGGATATCGAGCACCTGCGCCTGCACGGAGCCGGAGGCGTTTGTGTTCAGCCCCGAGGTGCCGGAGGTGAACATGACGGTTTTCACGTCGCCGTCGGCGAGCTTCGCCGAGTTTCCGGCGGCCATGGACATGGTCTCATCGATAAAATCGGCGAGCGTCTCCGCCCGCGCCCGCAGGTCGAACAGCTCCCCGAGCGTGCGGTAGGCGGCGGACATGTGGTTCAAATCGGCCTCGACAAAAACGGTGGCGATGCCCGTCGTCTTTTGCAGAGAGTCCATGTCGGAGGCGATGCTGTCCTTGCGGTCGCCGAGGTCGATGATAATCTGCGGCGCGGCGTCAATCAGCGACTCAAGGTTTATCGTGCTCTTGCTGCCGTAGAGCTGACCCGTGGTGGGCAGATTCAGCAGGTTTTCGGGAAGATATTTGTACTGCGAGCTCGACGGCGTGCCGCTTACGCAGACCATGTACTCCGGGCAGAGTATGGACAGGAGCATAGTCGCGACCTGACCGCTCGGCGCGACGCGCGTGATATCGCGCGGGAGCTCCACGCGGCGTCCGGCGCTGTCCGTGAACTGATATGTCTCGACGCCCTCGCCGTATTTGACCGGTGAGCCGCACGCGGCGAGCGCGAGCAGTAACGCGAGGGCGAGGATAAGGGCGGTGACGCGCAAACGCATAAAATCAACCTCATAAATAAAAAAATTGTATCACAATTTATTCCGGCTTGTCAACTGCGTCAAACATTGTCAAATTTTATTGACTGATTTCGATTGAGGGGATATAATAGGCAAACTTTGGGGGTTTGTGTATGAGTGAGCTTGAGCGGAACGGGAAATTCAGCTACAGAATCAAATTTGTCGTGCTTGCCGCCGCCTTTGTCGCGGTGTTTTTCGGCTCGTTCATATTCGGGCGCTACGCCGTGGGATTTACCGACCTCGTGAAAATCCTCGCAAACCGTCTGCCGTTCGTCAAAATCGAGCAGACGTGGACGGACGCGGCGGAGACGGTCGCGATAAACGTGCGAATGCCGCGCATAATCGCGGCGGCGGTAATCGGCGCGGCGCTGTCCACGGCGGGGGCGTCTTATCAGGGCATGTTCCGTAACCCGATGGTGTCGCCCGACATTCTCGGGGCGTCCACGGGCGCGGGCTTCGGCGCGGCGATCGGGATACTGATGGGCTTCAACTACGTCGGGATCACGATCTCCTCGTTCGGCCTCGGCCTCGCGGCGGTGTTCCTCGCGTATGTCATAAGCCGCGCGAGCAGACTTAACGGCACGCTGTCAATGGTGCTCGCGGGGATAATGGTGAGCTCGCTTTTCTCCGCCGGGACGTCGTTTATCAAGCTCATCGCGGACACGCAGAATCAGCTGCCCGCGATTACATACTGGCTGATGGGCTCGCTCAACTCCATAAAGGGCAGCGACGCGCTGTTCGTGTCCGTCGTCGTCGCGGTCGGGCTGATACCGCTGATTCTGCTCAAGTGGAGGATCAACCTGCTGACCGTGAGTGAGGACGAGGCGAAAAGCCTGGGCATAAACACGGGGCGGCTGCGCTTCGTCGTAATAATCTGCGCGACGCTCGTGACCGCGGCGGCGGTGTCGGTGAGCGGCATGATAGGGTGGGTCGGGCTCGTGATTCCGCATTTCTGCCGCCTGCTTTTCGGGTACGACTACAGGCGGATAATTCCCTCGTCCATACTCCTCGGCGGGGCGTTCATGATGGTCGTGGACAACCTCGCGCGGACGGTGACGACGGGCGAGCTGCCGCTCGGCGTGCTGACGGCGTTCGTGGGCGCGCCCGTGTTCGTCTGGCTGATACTGAGAGGGGGCGCCTCCGATGAAAATTGAGGTAGAGGGCCTCGAATTTTCCTACAAGGAGCACGCCGTGCTGCGCGGGCTCGATTTCTCGGCGGAGGGCGGCGACGTGGTGGCCGTGCTCGGCCCGAACGGAGTGGGGAAGAGCACGCTTTTCCGATGTCTGCTCGGTTTTCTGCATCCGCAGAAGGGCGGGATACGCATTGACGGGCGCGATATCCGGACGATGAGCAGTGCGGAGACGGCGCGGTGCATTGCGTACATTCCGCAGAGCGTGTCGCCCGCGTTCAACTACACGGTGCAGGACACGGTGCTCATGGGTTTGACAAATCAGCTCGGGACGTTTCAGTCGCCGAGGAGCGGGGACGTGAGGAAGGTCGTCGAGGTGCTCGACAGTCTCGGAATCGCGCATCTGCGGCACCGCGGCTGCGGGCAGATCTCCGGCGGGGAGAGGCAGCTGACGCTGCTCGCCCGGGCGCTCATTCAAAATGCCGGGATTCTCGTGATGGACGAGCCGACGGCGAACCTCGACTACGGCAACAGCTGGCGCGTCATGGAGCGGATCGCCGACCTCGCGCGCGGCGGCTACACCGTGATATTCTCCACGCACGACCCGAACCACGCGTTCATGCACGCGAACCGCGTGCTCGTCCTCAAGGACGGCGGCGCGCTCGCCGTCGGCGCCCCGCGCGAGGTGCTGACCGAAGGCGTGCTCTCGCGGCTGTACAACATCAACGTGCTGATACGCCGGGTGCCGTATAACGGCGGTGAGGCGACGATTTCACTGCCCGCGGGCGCGGCAAATTCTGATTGACAAGCCATAATTTGCGTGATATTATAAATATAACTAAATATTCTCCAAGCTTGCAGGCCTAAAGGATAACTCCCACGGAGTGCAAGCCTGAGTTGTAAAAACTCACACAGGTTGTCGCCGAAAGGTACCGCCGTCACGAATTTTGAGAAGGAGACCGACAGACGCCTTGTATTAATGGGCTTATAGCGGTGTTCTTCTGTGAAGAACACCGCTTTGCTTTGCAAAAAATCGGGTCTTGAAAGGTTGCTTTTGAAATGAAAAAACTGAAATCACGCAGATTTTCGGCGCTTGTATTGGTTTTTGCGATGCTTTTGAGCTTTGCCGCCGCGTTTCCGGTTCCCGACGCGCTCGCGGCGGGGGCGTGGGACGGCACGGTGGATATAAGCTGGTACGACCCGGCGAAAACGGAGTTCGATATCGACACCCCGGCGAAGCTCGCGGGACTCGCGGCGCTTATAAACGGGAGGGCGGATCCCGACGCGCCGCAGATTATCGGGGATAAGTCATACCTCGTGAGCGTTGAATATCCGGACACCGTGCTCGTGGGCGCTGGCGGCGGGAACGTCAGCGACACGGTGTACGGCAGCAAGGTGGATTTCGCGTACAAGACCGTGCGGCTGACTGCCGACCTCGACATGGGCGGCGTGTACAAGAACGGCGTGTGGTCGGGCCCGAACTGGACGCCGATAGGCGGGAAGTACCCGCTGAAGCCGTCGGTTGTGAAGGGCGACTGCCTCGTTCTCGACACGCGGTTTAACGGCGTGCTCGACGGGCAGGGGCACACGGTGCGCAATATCTTCTGCGACCGCTACGCCGAGAAGGGCTTTCCGTACAGCATGGCAGTCGGGCTCGTCGGGTTCCTCGGTGGTAAAAGGGACGACGACCACGGCGCGGCCGCAATTCAATTTACAGGCGGCTGGCAGCCGTCGGTGAAGAATGTAATCGTCGGAAGCGGCTACATATACGGGCGGCGCATGGTCGGCGGCGTGGTCGGGCGCGTCGGCGAGACGTCGAACGGCATTGTGGTCGAGAACTGCGCGAATTTTGCCGATGTGCACAACACCGATTCCAAGGGGATCGGCGGCATCGTCGGCTCCGGCTGGGGCGACGGAGTGATACGCAACTGCTACAACGCAGGCTCCGTCACCACGACGTACACATGTCCGGCGGGCGGAATCTGCGGCAGCAACGGCGGACTGAATATCTACAACTGCTACAACACTGGCACGATAGATTCCCTCGGACAGAAGCGTGGGCGCGGCATCGGCGGGCACGACTCGGGCGAGTACACGGTGGGCAACTGCTACTATCTCGACGGCTGCGACGACGACCCGGCCTCGGGCGGCTGGTACACGGGCACAAACAGGAAGATCAAGGTGGACGTCAAGGCGCTTACGGCGCAGCAGATGAGGGAGACGGCGTTTATCGACAGCCTCAACGCCTCCGGCACCGCATTTGTCGCGGACAGTGCGGGGATTAACGGCGGGTATCCGGTGCTGTTCTTTCAGGCGAAGGGCTACGGCGCGGCGGCGAGCTTCACCGTGACAGTAAAGCAGCCGTCCGAGGGCGGCAAAATCTCCGCCGACCGCACGGGCGCGGTCGCCGCGGGGCAGACGGTCGCGCTCTCCGCCGTTGCGGACGCGGGCTGGACGCTCAAATACTTCACGCTCGACGGAAAAACGCTCGACGCGGATTTCTTCACCGTGAGCCGCGACAGCGCGGTGAGCGCGGTGTTCTACAAGCTCAGGCAGGTGAAGGTCACGCTACCCGTGAGCGAGGACAGCTATTTGTCCTTTTCCGAGACGGGGTACGAGCCGGCAAACGGCAGGATGGAGTACGTCTCCGGCAGGGCGCTCTACAGCGGCGACACGCTGTCAGAGGAGAACGTCATAAGTGTGAGGACGATTCCGTACAGGGGCGCGACTCCGGCGAATCCCAATCTGGAGTACACCGGCGGCTACGACATTTCCGCGACGAACGCCGTGAAGAACCCCGACGGGACGTTTACGGTCACGGGCGGCGGCGACGTGGTGTTCACGGCGGCGCAGAGCACGGGCAAAAAATCGTGGCTCTCCGCCGCGGAGACGGGCTGGTTCACCGGAGAGAGCGATGCGTATACGCTCACCTCGGCGGCGCAGCTCGCGGGGCTGGCGTACCTCGTGAACGTCGAGGGCGTCGCGTTCGAGGGCGTGACAATTCTCCTCGGGAGCGACATATCGCTCGCGAACACAGACGGGACGGGCGGCACGCGAATCTGGGAGGCGTGCGGCAGGAACGTTTCAAGGCATTTTTCCGGGACGTTTGACGGGCGCGGGTACAGCGTCTACGACATGACGGCGTACAGCGGCGGCAGCTACGCCGGGCTGTTCGGCTACTGCGTCGGCGCGACGATAAAGAACGTCACGGTGCGCGGCACGGTGACGGGCGAGTCCTCGATGGCGTTCGCGGCGGGGATCGTCTCCTACGCGTCCGCGAGCACGGTTGAAAACTGCGTAAACCGCGCCGTGATCACCGCCTCCGGCACGGGCGCGGCGGGAATCGCCGCGTACATCTGCGACGGCACGGCGGTTACGGGCTGCGTCAACCGCGCGGCGGTCAGCGGCACCTCCGGCGTCGGCGGAATTGTGGGGATATGCTACTCTTCGGGCGACGCGATTGCGGATTGCCGCAACTACGGCGCGATAACAGCCACCGGCGACAACAGCTACGGCAGCGGCGGCATCGCGGGGCAGCTCGCGGGGAGCATGACCGCCTGCGGCAACTTCGCGGCGGTGACGAGCGCCGACAGATACACCGGCGGTTTGGCGGGATACACGTCGTCGCGGCTAAACTCGAAAATCACCGACAGCGTGAGCACCGGCGGCGTGTCGTCGTCGAGCGCGAATCGGCTCGCGGCAGCCGGCGGCGCGGTCGGCTACGCGCAGTATCTGACGACGCAGAACGTCTCCGCCACCGGCGCGGTGAGCGCGGGCGCGGGCTTCAATTCAGAGTATAAGGGCGGCGCGATTGGCCGCGCGGG
>JAISKU010000090.1 GCA_031261245.1 Oscillospiraceae bacterium
GAGCGCGGCGAGGACCCGCTCGATTGCGCGAAGCGCGAGCTGTCCGAGGAGACGGGCTACACGGCGCAGACGTGGCACAGCCTCGGCGCGATATACCCCTCGCCCGGCTTCTGCAAGGAGGTCTTGCACCTGTACATCGCGACGGGTCTGCAAAAGGGCGAGGCGCACCCGGACGCGGACGAATTTTTGAGCGTACACGAGGTAACATTTGCCGAGCTCGTGGAAATGATAATGTCAAACACGCTGACTGACGCGAAAACCGTCGTCGGTGTGCTGAAAGCGGAGAGATTTCTCAAGGAACGGGGGATTTTGTGATGGCGCACACCGTACTGATCGTGGACGACGAGAAAAACATCGTAGACATACTCAAATTCAACCTGAAAAAAGAGGGCTATGACACCACCGAGGCGTATGACGGCGAGGAGGCACTGCGCCGGTACGGCGCGGAGTGCCCCGCGCTCATTCTCCTCGACGTCATGCTGCCGCACCTCGACGGGTTCGAGGTCTGCCGCCGCATACGCAGGATGGACAACCTCACGCCCATAATCATGCTCACGGCGCGCGAGGAGGAGACGGACAAGGTGTTCGGGCTCGAGCTCGGCGCCGACGACTACATCACGAAGCCGTTTTCAATACGCGAGGTGCTCGCGCGCGTCAAGGCGAACATGCGCCGCACAGCCGCCGTCGAGGCCGCGCTCCCCGCCCCCGTTGACGGGCTCGTGATTGATGATGAGCGCTTCGACGCGTTTGTCGGCGGCCGCCCGGCGGAGCTCACGCCGCGCGAGTTTGAGCTGCTCAAATTCCTCGCCGCGTCGCCCGGGAAGGTGTTCTCGCGCGAGGATTTGCTGCGCGACGTGTGGCAGTACGACTATTTCGGCGACCCGCGCGCCGTGGACGTCGCGATACGCCGTCTGCGCGAGAAGATTGAGGAGGACTCCGCGAATCCCGGATATGTCATGACGAAGCGCGGCGTCGGGTATTATTATGAGGGGTAGGACTGTAAGGTAATGACAAAATCCTTACGCACCAAGCTCGTTTTCGTAATGCTTATACTTATAGTCATGCTTATGACCGTGGTGACGGTTTTCCTCATCCGCGGCGTGCGCGACTTCTATCTCGACGAGTTCTACAACCGCATATCCGCGGCGTTCACCGACACGGATATGGTCTCCGCGCTGCGCGACGCGGCGAACGAGCCCGACGCCGCCGAGCAGATGGAGGACATTCTGTCCGCCTACGCCGGGCAGCTCGGAATCGACAGCGGTACGCGCAATTTCTATATCCTCGACGGCGTCACGGGAGAGCGCGTTGCGGGCGCCGAGCTTCAGCGCGGCGAAACCCTCGCAATGACCCCGAACATTCTGACCGCCCTCACGGGTGAAAACGCGTACACCGGGAATTCCGGGGGCGACTACATGGACGCCGCCGCGCCGATCGAGGGCACGAACGGTCGCTTTATTGTGTACATACGCGACAACAGAGCCACCTCGCAGAATCTCTCCGCGTCGCTTTTCAAGATGATACTGGAGGCCGTGGCGTTCGGCTTCGCGGCGTCCGTCGCGATAAGCCTGCTGCTCGCGGGGACGCTGCTCTCCCCCATTCGCGGCATGACGCGCGCGGCGGAGGCTATGGCGGGCGGCGACTTCACACGCAAAATCCCCGTCGAGTCAGAGGACGAGATAGGCACGCTCTCCACGACGTTCAACACCATGGCGTCGCAGCTTCAGACGACGCTCGACGAGCTGAAAAACGCGGAGCAGCTCCGCCGCGACTTCGTGGCGAACGTGTCGCACGAGCTGCGCACCCCGCTGACGAGCATACGAACGTACGCCGAGACCTTGAGCGACAGTCCGGAGCTTCCGGAGGACACGCGCGAGGAATTTCTGCGCGTCATACTAAATGAGAGCGACAGAATGACGAAAATCGTCTCCGACCTGCTCGACCTGTCGCGCCTCGACTCGGGAAGCGGACTGAAAATCGAAAAATTCTCGCTGGAAAAATCGTTGCGCGACGTGTACGCCGCAATCGCGCTCTCGGCGGAGCGGCGCGGGCTTCGCATGACGCTCGGCCTCGACACGCTGCCGCAGATTTCCGGCGACAGGGCGCGGCTTGAGCAGGTGCTGATGAACATCATGACGAACGCGCTCAAATACACGCCGGAGGGCGGGGAGATAAACATAACGTGCGGCGTTGACCGCAGTCGCGTGTGGGTAAAAATAAGCGACACGGGCGTCGGCATACCGGAGGACGACCTGCCGCACATTTTTGACCGTTTTTACAGGGTGGACAAGGCGCGCTCCCGCGAATCCGGCGGCACGGGTCTCGGTCTGTCCATCGCGGGCGAGATTGTCGCGCGCCACGGCGGTGAGATAAAACTCGAGAGCGTGTACGGCTCCGGCTCCGTCTTTACCGTGATACTGCCGATTGAGGGGCCGGGCGCATGAGCCGCGCCGCGCGTGAAAATCTGAAAACCCTGCTGATTGCGGCGCTTCTCGTCAGCGCGGTGCTGCTCGGCAGGGCTTCCGGCATGTTCACGGGTCTCGTCTCCGCGTTCTCGCGCACCGGCGCGCCGACCTCCGCGATCGTCCCCGGCGGCGTCGCCGAAACCGTGTCGGCGGAGGCCGCGCGCCCCGGCGTAATCGTGCTGACGGACGTGAGCGGCGCGCGCGCCGTCGCGAAATACGACCCCGCCGCGCTCGACGCGATGTATGAGCGCACGAGCGGCATTGTGGGCGAGGCGCTCGGCGCGTCGCCGGAGCTCTCCGAGTGCGATGAGGAGGAGTGGCGTCAGGCGCTCCGCTCGCCCGGCGTAATGTTTGAATACTACGCACCGGCGCCTCTCGGCGTCGTGCGTGGGTGGCTCGGCGCGCGCGAGGACGAGGACACGCAGATCAGGCGGCTGTGCCTCACGTTCTCCGGGGACGCTTCCGCGCTGTATTTTCAGGGCGACGGCGGATTCTACCGCGCGGAGACTGCGGCGCTCGGCTCCGCGCCCACCGTCCCCGCCGTATACGACGACAGCCACCTGTATGAATTCGAGAAAAATCCGGACAGCGCCGCGCCGTATGTGATACTCATCGCGGGCTCGTCGCACCCGTCCGTTGTCTCCTCAAACCCGCTGACCTCGGCCGCGAACGTCAACAGCATTTTGAGCTCCCTCGGCATCGACAACCAGCAGAAGCCCGGGTACAGCGGCAGCGACGGCACGCTCGTCTACGTCACGAACTCCTTCACGCTGTCCATATCGCCCGACGGGACGGTAATTTACCGCCGAAGCCGCGCCACGGGGGCCGCAGAGCCGCCGGAGGACGCCGAAACCGGCGTGTTCTCCGACAGCACCGCCGTGGAGCTCGCGCGGCTCGTGGTTGCCGGGGCTCTCGGCGCGCACTCCGGCGACGCGCGCGTCTATTTCTCCGGTTTTGAGAAACGCGGCGCGGCCGCCACCGTGATTTTCGACTATTTCATCGCCGGCGGGCGCGTATTTCTCCAATATCACGACAACGCCGCCCGCGTGACGATTACGGACGGCGTGATAACGTATATGTCCCTCTGCTTCCGCTCCTACACCCCGGACGCGGAGGTGACGCTTCTCCCGGAGGCGCAGACGCTCGCCGCGCGCGCGGGCGAATTCGGGCTCGGGTATTCCGACGCCGGCTCCGGGGCGCTGTCCCCGTTCTGGTACGGGCTCGACGCGTCGGAGGTCACGCCATGAGTACCGCGAAGATCAAAAACCTCATTCTCGCGGCGCTCGTTCTAATAAACGTGTTCTTCCTCATTGACGTGCTGTGGGAGAAAATCGGCGAGGCCGCGGAGCGCCGCCAGATAACCGAAAATCTCACCGCCATCATGGAAAAAGGCGGTATCGAGCTGCACAGCGGCGCGATAGGCGAAATTCGCGGGCCTGCCGCGCAGAGCACCGTGCGCGACCCGTTCGGCGAGGCCACAATCGCCCGCGCGGTGCTCGGCGACTGCGAGCTCGTCGAGTCCGGAACGCGCGCGCGCTATGAGAGCGGGCTCGGCGAGGCGACCTTCAACACGCGCGGCGAATTTGTCATAACCGCCCGAAAGGAGCTCGCGGCCTCCGACGGCGAACCGGCGCGCTACGCGAAGCGGCTCTTGCGCGCCATGAAGCTCGACGCCTCAGAGCCGGTGGCGACGGGCAGCAATACCGCCACCGCAGTGTGCGAATATCGCGGTACGGCCGTGTTCAACTGTGTCATCACGTTTGAATTCGACGGCGAGGGCCTTGTCACCGTGTCCGGCCGCCGCCCCTCCGGCGTCTCCGAGGCCCCCGACGTGGCAACGCGCGATTTGCCCACGCTGCTCCTCGGCTTTTTGAGCCTTGTCAGGGACGGCGGAGCCGATTGCACGTCGATATCGTCCGTTGAGGCGGGCTACCGGCTGAGCGTCGGCGCGTTCGGGGACGGCAGCCTGTCGCCGGGCTGGAGGGTGGAGACGGACGTCGGGGCGTTCTTCCTCGACGCCGTGACGGGAGCGATAGAGACTGCGGAATAGTTATTCCGCAGTCTCTATGTCGTCCCCTATCAATATTGTCGCCTGCTCCGTCGAGATTTCCACGACGTCTTTAAGTCGTTTTCCGATGACATTGGAGCGCGTGCCGAGCTTTTCGAGGTGATTTGCCGCGGCGGCAAGGCTCTTCTGCGCGGAATCCACGACCTCGCCGAACTTCCCGAACTCGGTTTTCACCGCGCCGAGCAGGTTCCACACCTCGCTTGAGTGCTTCTCGATCGCGAGCGTGCGAAAGCCCATCTGCAAACTCGACAGGAACGCCGCCGTGTTCGTCGGGCCGACGACCGTGATTTTGTACTTTGTCTGCAACTCCTCAAACAGTCCGGGGCGGCGCAAAATCTCGGCGTACAGCCCCTCCGTCGGGACAAACATTATCGCGAAATCCGTTGTGACAGGCGGGTTTATGTACTTGTCCGATATGCTCTTCGCGTTCTTTTTTACCGCGTCCTCAAACCGCTTCGACGTGCCGTCAACGTCCACTCCCGTCTCATACGCCTCCTGCAAGCGCTGAAAATCCTCCACCGGGAATTTCGCGTCGATCGGCAGATACAGCGCCCCGTCGTTCCCGTCGCTCCCCGGCAGCTTCACCGCGTAGTCCACGCGCTCAAGCCCGGACTTGACGGAGAATTGCTCGACATACTGCTCACGCGAGAGCATCTGCTCTAAAATCGCGCCGAGCTGGATTTCGCCGAGGTTTCCGCGCGTCTTGACGTTGCTCAGAACCTTTTTCAGTCCGCCCACGTCCGACGCGAGCGTGGTCATCGCGCCGAGCCCCTGCTGAACCTGTTCAAGCCGCTCGCTTATCATATTAAAGGACTCGCTGAAGCGCTTTGAGAT
>JAISKU010000102.1 GCA_031261245.1 Oscillospiraceae bacterium
GAGACGGCGGACGGGGAGAAAAAGACGTTTGAGGCCGACACGGTGATTTACGCCGTCGGTCAGGCTCCGCTTTGGCACGAGGCCGACGAGCTGAAGTTCTGCGCGCCGGAGTTCCACCAGCTCGGCGACTGCCTGACGCCGAAAAATATTCGCGCCGCGACGAAGGCCGCGTTCTTTGCCGCGAGCAATATCGGGAGGATTTGACATGGACGGGATAAAATATTTCGCGATAGCGGGGGACGCGGACGCGCCGACTGTAACGCTCGACAAATCAGTGTATCCGGGGTGCATTTTCGTGAGCGCGGAGTGGTTTACGGAGACGCTTGAGGATTTGGGGATTAGCCGCCGGGATTCCGACGAGCTGTTTATTCTCGTAGGGTCGGACATGGACAACTCCGGGAGCTTGAACGCGGAGCTTGAGCTGCAAATCGAGAACGACGTGCTTACGCTTACGAACACGTGCGCGGTGTTCGTACCCGGAGGCGCGGCGCGCGGAAATTTCCGCGTGAAGAGGCTCGACAAGCCGGTGTTGTGCGTGACGTGCCACCTCAACTCCGACACGTATGAGAGCGCGCCCGCCGAGCCGACGGCGCAGGTCGGGAAGTACGCAAACAATTTCGTCGAGGGGTATGTGCCGCCGTCGGGGGTGATGCCCGCCGCGCCGGAGGGATTTTTGGATCTGCTGCTGTACCTCGACGGCGTGAGGCTCGCGGGGGCGCCGTACATGGAGATAATGTGGTTCAAAACGCCGAACGACACCGGCCCCGCGCCGCACGAGCACGACGATTTTGACGAGTTCATCGGGTTCCTCGGCACAGACCCGGAGCACCCGGGAGAGCTCGGCGCGACGGTGGAGTTTTACATCGGCGACGAGGCCGTGACGGTGACGAAGAGCAGCCTCGTCTACATTCCGCGCGGCGTGCGGCACAGCCCGATTATCGTTCCGGAGATGTCGCGGCCGATTATACACTTCTCCGGCGGCAACGGCGGCGATTACGCGCGGCGCGGGGAGACGGGGCGGGACGGGAATACGTTCAGGTTTTGACGCGGTATGTATAATGAGGACAATCTGCTTGAGGGGGTAATACGATGTCTTTTGACGTTTTCCTGAACTTCGACGGCGATTGCCGCGAAGCCATTGACTTCTACGCGGGGGTGTTCAAGGCTGCGCCGAGCCGCGTCATGACCTATGGCGACGCGCCCGGAGCGTCCGCCGCCGACAGCGCCCGTATAATCTACGCGAGCGTGCCGATTTTCGGGCATAACGTGATGCTCTCTGATTGCCCGAGCGGCAGCGAGTACGTCAAGGGCACGAATATCTGTCTGACGCTCGGCTGTGAGGATAAAGCGGAGATTGACCGCATTTTTACGGCGCTTTCAGACGGCGGCGACGTTGATATGCCGCTCGGCAAGACGTTTTTCAGCGAGTATTACGGCATGGTGACAGACAAATTCGCCGTGACGTGGCAGCTGAGCTATTCGCCGTTCGCCGGTTAGCCGCGCGGCGCGGGGTATAATAAAACACGGCGGTCGCGATTGTCGCGGCCGCCGTGCTTGCTTTTTGCTGCGCTAAATGTCCCGGGCGATTGTGTAGGCCTGTGAGGTGGCGGTGAAGATGCGGCGCGGCGTTGCGCAGTCGCCGATTTGGTAGACCTCCGGCGCGCAGTCGAACAGCGCGAACGACTCCTCGCGGAGCGGCGTCTGTCCGGCGGCGATGACCACCGTGTCGGCGGAAACTTTGAGCTCGCCGGAGGCGTTTTTGCACGTGACGCCGGTAGGCGTGATCTCCGTTACGGACGTGCCGCGCAGCACCGTGATTCCCGGGGAGTTGACCGCCTCGTCATGCGCGAGCAGGTGCATTCCCGCGTCGTCGCTGACGAGATGCTCGAGCATTTCGATGACGGTTACGGTCTTGCCGAGGGATTTGAGGTAGATCGCCAGCTCGATTCCGACGAGGCCGCCGCCGATTAGTGCGACGTTCGCGCCCGCTTTTGAGGGGTCGCGGTAGAGCTCGGTCGCCTCGACGACGTTCGCGGAGTTGATGCCGGGTATCGGCGGGAACGTAGGCTTCGCGCCGAGCGCGATGAAGAGGACGTCGGGTTTGAGGGAGCTTGCGAGCTCGGGCGTGACGGCGGTATTCAGGCGCAAATCTATCGGCGAGGCCGCGATGCGCGCCGCCTGGCGGTCGAGGTATTCGTGGAGCCGCCTTTTGAACGGAACCGCGGCCTCACAGCGCAGCACGCCGCCGAGGGTATCGGACTTTTCGCAGAGTATGACCTCATGACCGCGCTCCGACGCGGTGAGCGCAGCCTGCATTCCCGCGATTCCGCCGCCCGCGACGAGCACGCGCTTGCGCGTTTTGATTGGGCGTGGAATGAGCGCGTCGCGCTCATAGCCGATTTCGGGGTTTGTGGCGCAGAGCAGGGAGCGGATGCTGCCCGTGTGCTCAAGACACGTGTTGCAGCGCATACACTTGTTGATGTCGCTCTCGCGGCCGGTGCGGGCTTTTGTCGGCAGGTCGGGGTCGGCGAGGGATTGGCGGCCGAGCTCCACGATGTCGGCGCGGCCGGAGGCGATTATCTCCTCCATATGCGCGGGGTCGGTGAGCGCGCCGACGGTCGCGACGGGGGTTTTGACGAGTTTTTTGACCGCGGCGGCGTATTTGACGTTCACGCCGTCCTCCATGAACATGCTCGGATGGGAGACGATGATGGAGCTGTCGTCCTCATGGTCGCCCGCGGAGACGTGTATTATATCGACCTTGCCGTCGATCGCCTGCGCGAATTTTACGCCGTAGTCGATGTCGTAGCCGACGGAGCTCGCCTCCGAGCCGGAGAAACGGTACTCAATCGGGAAGTCGCGCCCGACGTTTTTGCGGATGCTCTCAATCACGGCGAGGGGGAGGCGCATACGGTTCTCAAAGCTGCCGCCCCAGCGGTCGGTGCGCGTGTTGACGGTGGGCGACATGAACTGCGAGAGCAGCCAGCCGTGTCCGCCGTGAACCGTGATCATGCCGAAGCCCGCGGTTTTCGCCCACGCGGCGGCCTTGCCGAATTTGTCGATGATTCGCAGAATCATCTCCTCCGGCATTTCGAGCACCTCGCCGTATTTGCCGTGCTCAATATACACGGGGCCGTAGAGGTCGCCGCCGAGAACGGTCGCCGCCGCGGCGTTTTTCATCGAGTCCGCGCCGTAGACGCTGCCGTCGGGGTATTTGACGAAGCGGGCGTACATTCCGGCGTGCGACAGCTCCGCCGACGCCACCGCGCCGTGGCGCGTGACGCTGTGCGCGATCGCGGCGAGCCCGGGGAGCGTGCTGCGATCCTCCATGCGGAGGAGGAACGGGTAGTGCGTGCCTGTCGAGTCCTCGACGATGCAGTCGCCGACGCAGACGGACGCGAAGCCGCCGCGCGCCTTGCGCTCATAGTACGCGACCTCGTCAAGGCTCGGCAGGTTGTCCTTCGCGACGTTGTAGTAGCCCTGCGGCGAGGCGAAAATGCGGTTGCGGAACACGGCGGAGCCGAGTGCGAGCGGCTCATACAGATGCGGAAATTTCATGGTGCGCCTCCTTATATCTGAAATTCGCTGCGGAAAATGACGTCGTCCTGAATCGCGGAGGAGAGCTGGACAAAATACGCGGAGAAGCCGCCGATTCGCACGACGAGGTCGCTGTTCTCCTCGGGCTTGACCTTTGCGGTCTTGAGGTCGTCAGAGTTGACGATGTTGTACTGTATGTGCGAGCCGCCGGCGCGCATGTACGTCTCCGTATAGGCGATGAGCTTATCCACGCTGTCCTCGCCCGCGAGAATCGACGCGGAGAATTTCTGGTTGAGCACCGACGAGTAGGACACGTCCGAGAAGCCGGAGGCGATCGCGGAGTGGAGCACCGCCGTGGGGCCGTTCGTGTCAGCGCCGCGCATCGGCGAGGCCGCGCCGTCGTCCAGAGGCTCCAGCGCGTAGCGGCCGTCGGGCAGAGCGCCGACGCCGAGGCCGCCGTAGTAGTGCCACGCGAGCCCCTCGCGCGCGATGACGAGCGGGTGGAACGGCGCGTTGTCATACTCGCGTATGATGGCGGCGGAGCGGTCGGACACGGCCTTTACCATGTCGTCGGCGTAAGCGTCGGCGTTGCCGTATTTCGGGGCGGCGAGGCAGAGCGCGCGGGTGTGCTCGTAGCCCTCGAAGTTCGCGTCGAGCGCGTCGAGAAGCTGCGCCATCGTGAGGGTTTTGTCCTCGAAAACGAGCTTTTTTATAGCGGTGAGCGAGTCGGCGGCGTCGATTATCGCGCGGTCGGACACGCCGTAGAGCGAGTAGTCAGGGTGCGGGTCGAGCAGGTCGCGGCCGAGCTCCATACTCGCGTCCAGTCCGAGCACGGACAGGAGCGGTAAGCGCAGATACTGCGTTTGGACGCCGCGAGCGACCGCGCCGAGGCGGAATATGCGGTGCGACAGGAAGCGGTGCTGGGCGAAAAACGCCTCGTACAGCTCGTCGAACGTCGCAAAATCGCGCGCGTCGCCCGTCTCGAGCCCCGTGAGCGCGCCGTTGATGTCGCGGCCGTTGTGCAGCGTCAGGTGGAGCAGCCCCGCGAGGTTGAACGCGGCGACGCCCTCCGCGCCGTAATGCTCCGCGCGCGTCGGGAGCGCGGGGTACACGCAGCCGAGGCTGTGCCAGTCGGCGGCCTCCTCGCGCGGAATGCCGTCGCGCACGTAGCTCTCCACGACGATCTCGTCGTTCTCAAACAGCGGGATTCCGCCGCGTGTCTCCACGTTTGTGCGGATCGCCTTGCGCATGAGCCATTCGGGCGTGTCGTTGTTCCAGCGCAGGCAGACGGTGGGCGAGGAGAGTTTGAGTAGTCCGACGACGTGCAGGAAGAGGTACGACAGCTCGTTCGCGGTGTCCTCGTTTTGGGCGTTTTTGCCGCCGATCATGAGGGCGTTGATGCCGAAATTTATCTGGTGCGACTCCTTTTGCGAGGAGGAGGAGACGAACGTCTGGGTGCCCCAGCGGCCGATTACGTCGCCGAGCTGCGAGGCGATCTGCCCGAGCGGGACGCCGGAGGCGACGTCGGACGCGAAGAGTTCGTACAGATACTGGTCGGCGCGGCCCCAGTGGGAGTTGTTCTGAATCGGGTTCTCGAGCATTTTTGACACGTTGCAGAGAACCATGGATTGCAGCGCCTCGCCGAAGGAGCGCGCGGGGTGCTCCGGCACGTGGCGGCAGTAGCCGGCGATTCGCGTGAGGCGGGCTTTGAGCTCCGCGTCGGCGGCGTCGCGCGCCATGGACTCCGCGAGGTCGGCATAGCGGTGCGCATGGCGCACGATGGCCTCAAGCACGATGACCGACGCCTGCCAGAAGTACAGGCGCGACACGTCCGTGTCGCCGCCCGCGCGGAACGCGTCGATTTTGGCGTTGCACTCCGCGAGGTAGCCGGACAGTCCGACGGTGAGAATCTTTTTCCAGCTTAGTACGGAGGTGGACTGGCCGTAAATCGCGGAGTCGAGCGAGGGATCCTTGAGCTTCGCGGCCTCGGCGTTCACGGCCCACGGGCCGACGATCTGCTCCCACGCGCGGTATACCATGTCCTTCGCGGAGCTTCCGGCGAACACGCGCGCGCTCTCGCGCAGCGTCCGGATGCTCTCGCTATCGAGCTGAACGGCCGCGTCGAGCGTCGCCTGAATCTCGCCGTCGTCGTTCCAGATTGCGGGCATGTAGTCGCCGTTCACGTCGAGGGAGGTCGCGCAGCCGATTACGCCCGTGGTCGGGCGGCCGACGATCTCGTCGAACGGGTGGATTTTGATCTCGATGTTGTCGAGCACCTCTGCGACGAGCTTCGCGCGGCGGATTTCGATATCCTCGCCCGCGGTCTCAAGCCACGAGCGCGCGGTGTAGCGCTCACGCTCTGCGAAAATCCGCCAGTCCGAGGATTTCATCGCCTCGCGCCAGCGCGTGTTGTTTTCGGACAGTGTGAGGGCGTCGATTTTGCCGAGCAGGGCGCTATCAGGAGTTTTTGACATAATGAACCTCCGTTAATTTTCGTCGTAGGCGCGGCCTACGATTTCGGCGATGAGCTCCTTTGTGACGGGGAGGGGAGATGTGGTGAAGCCCGCCTTTGCGGCCATCTCGCACTGCATGACGACCTCGTCGGGCACCGCGGCGAGCAGCTCCGCGCGGTCTAAGCCGAGGTCACGCAGCGTCGGCAGAGCGATGCGGCGCATGAGGCCGCGCGCGGCGTCGTAGGCTGAAGTCTCACCGAACGCTTCCGCGAAATACCGCACCTGCTCCGGCTTTACGTCTTTGATTACGTCTAAAACCTGCGGCAGACAGGCGGCGCAGCCGTTGCCGTGCGGGACGTGGAATTTGGCCCCGAGCGAGCGGCCGATGTCGTGCGACAGGTGACACAGCGCGCCGGACATGGATATACCGCCGAGGGAGGACGCGAGCATCATGCCCTCACGCGCCTCCTTGTCGCCGCCGTTTTCGACGGCGCGGGCGAGGTATTTCGCGACGAGGCGTATCCCCTCGCGCCCGGTGATCGCGGAAAATTCGTTCGCGCGGGCGGAGGTGTAGCTCTCAATACAGTGGCACAGCGCGTCCATGCCCGTCGAGGCGGTGACGGACGCGGGGAGGCCGTAGGTGAGCTCCGGATCGACGATGCCGAGCGTGACGGTGCAGCCGACGCCCGCGATGTTCGTCTTGATTCCGCGCTCCGTGTCCGTTATGACGCCGCCGGGAGTGCACTCCGAGCCCGTTCCGGCCGTCGTCGGAATGACGATGAGCGGTACGGAGGGCTTCATCACGACGCCCTCGCGCCCGTAATACTGCTTGAGCGGCGGGGGATTCGCGATGAGCAGCTTCGCGGCCTTTGCGGTGTCGAGGCTCGACCCGCCGCCGACGCCGACGACGCAGTCCGCGCCCTCGGCAACGCCGAGGGCTCCGGCGGCCTCAACAGACCAGTCGGGCGGGTCGGCCTGCACGTCGCCGAACGCGACGGTCGCGAGGCCGGCGGCGTTGATGACGTCGATGATTTTGCCGGAGATGCCGGCGGCGGCGACGCCCTTGTCAAACACGACGAGGGCCTTTTTGCAGCCGAGCTTTTTCAGCTCCGCGCCCGTCTGCGCGGACGCGCCGACGCCGAACAGGATCGGGTTAGGCGATGACCAGATTGATGACATTTACAGTGCCCCCTAAAGTTTGATTTTGTCCTCCCAGAAGGTGTGCGGCGTCTCGCTCATGTGTATCCAGACGTGCTTGTGGTAGCAGTACTCGTCGAGGACGAGGACGGAGTTCTCCTTTGTCCAGCCGGACTCTTTCTGGCCGCCCCACGGGGTTTCGGGGACGATTGCGAGGTGTTGGTTTATCCACGCCGTGCCGACCTTGAATTCGTCGAGCGTGAGCATTCCGAGGCGGTAATCGCGCGTCCACACCGAGGCGGACAGCCCGTAGCGGCAGTCGTTGACGAGCGCGATCGCCTCCTCGACGGTCTTGATTTTGTACACGCCGACGACGGGCGCGAAAATCTCCTCTTGCATGAACTCGATGGAGTTGTCGTACACCTCGAAGATTGTCGGCAGGACGAAAGCGCCCTTTGAGAGGTACGGGTCGGTCGGCGGGTCGCCGCCGAGGAGCGCCTTGCAGCCGCTCTTTTTCGCGGAGGCGATGTATTTCTCCGCAGTCTCGCGGCAGCGCATGTAGGCGAGTGGACCCATCATGGTTTCGGGGTCGGTCGGGTCGCCGACGGTTATCTTTGAGGCGGCGAGGACGAAGCGCGAGACAAATTCGTCGTAGACGCCCTCCTGAACGTAGAAACGGCTCGGGCTGCCGCAGTTTTGACCGGAGTTGAAGAACGCCGCGTGCGTCGCGCCCTCCACCGCCGCGTCGACGTTCGCGTCGTCGAGGACGACCATGGCGTTTTTGCCGCCGAGCTCCGCCGCGACGGGCATGACCTTTGGCGCGGCGAGGGAGAGTATGCGCTTGCCGACTGAGGAATCGCCCGTGAAGTTGATTTTGTCAACGCCGGGGTGCGTGACCATCGCCTCCCCGACCTCTGGGCCGGGGCCGGTGACGATATTCACGACGCCTGCGGGGATTCCCGCCTCAATTATGTACTCGCCGAGCTTCAGAACGGTGAGCGGGGCGCACGACGGCGGCTTCATGACGACCGTGTTGCCCATGATGAGCGCCGGGGCGAGCTTCGACACCGCCGTGACGAGCGGGAAATTCCACGGGGAGATGAGGCCGACGACGCCGAGAGGCTCCCGCACGGTCATGACGCGCGCGTTCGGGTCGGCGGAGATGGTGAGACCGGTGGACGCGCGCCCGAGGCCGGCGATGAACTCAAACTCGCCGGGGACGAATTTGATGTCGAAGTTGCGCGTCTTTGAAACAGGGCCGCCGTACTGTGCCGTCTCGAGCGGGACGAGCTCCTCCGAGTGCTCCCGCACGATGTTCGCGAGTTTTAGGAGAAGCTCCGCGCGCTCCCCGATATACGTGTGTTTCCAGACGCTTTTCGCGCGCGTCGCGGCGGCGACGGCGAGGTCGACGTCCTCGGCGGTACAGCGCGGCACCGTCGCGACGACGGTGTTGTCGGCGGGGTTGATGACGTCCATTGTGCCGCCCTTGACGGGCTTTGTGAGCTTGCCGTCGATGAGAATTTTGTAGTCGTATGACATGTTGCGCCTCCTTAATTATAATTTACGCAGACGAGCTTTGCGTCGGTGAATTCGAGCAGACCGTAGGTGCCGCCCTCCTTGCCGATGCCGGATTCCTTTATGCTTGTGCCCCAGGGCTGTTCATTCGCGAGCATCTGGCAGTTGATGAACACCGCGCCGACGTGCAGTTTTCCGATGAGCTTCATGCCCGCGCCGATGTCGCGCGTCCACACGTGGGCGCACAGGCCGTAGTCGGAGTCGTTCGCGAGCGCGACGAGGTCGTCGGCGTCCGTGTACTTGATGAGGACGGCGACGGGGCCGAAAATCTCCTCACGCGCGGCTTTCATGCCGTGTGTGCAGTCGGCGAGAACGGTCGGTGTGATGAAAAAGCCGGTTTCCGACGCGACGCCGCCGGTCACGAGCCGCGCGCCCTCGGCGAGCGCGCCGTCTATGTAGCCGAGAACCTTTTGCTGATGCTCCCGCGAGACGAGCGGGCCCATCTGCACGGACTTGTCCGACGGGTCGCCGACCTTGAGGGATTCGGCGTAGGCGGCGAATTTGGACACGAACTCGTCGTAGACCTTCTCGTGCACGTAGTATCTGCCCGGGCCGGAGCAGTGCTGCCCGGAGTTGTTGAATTGACGCCACGCGAGGACTTTCAGCGACGCGTCGATGTCGGCGTCGGGGAAGATGAGCACGGGGTTGTTGCCTCCGAGCTCCATGACGCACTTTTTGACCGTCGGCGCGGCGGAGGCGAGGATGGCTTTGCCCGTCTCGCTGCTGCCGGTGAAGCCGATCATGTCCACGTCGGGGTGTGACGCGAGCGCCGCGCCCGCGACGGAGCCGGAGCCGGTGATGAAATTCACGACGCCCTTGGGAAGCCCCTCGACCATCGAGAGGACGTGCGCGAATTTCAGACCCGTGAGGGAGTTTATCGACGGCGGCTTTATGACGCACGTGTTGCCGAGCGCGATAGCGGGGGCGAGCTTCACCGCCGTCATGATAGTCGGCAGATTCCACGGCGTGATGAAGCCGATTACGCCGACGGGCTCACGCTTGACATACGTGAGCGTGTTCGCGGCGGGGACGGGAATCTCGTCGCCCTTGAGCGCCGCGGCGGCGTTCGCCGACCACTCAAACTTCTCGGCGGCGCCCATGCACGCCCCGAACGCGTCGTTGTACGGCGTGCCGTGCTCCTCACCCTCGACGAGCGCGATGTCGTGCGCGTTCTCGCGGATTTTCGCGGCGATGGCGAAGAGCACCTTGTTGCGCTCTCCCTGTGGCAGTCCCGACCACGCGGGGAACGCCGCGCGCGCCGCGCCGACCGCGATATCGACGTCGCGCGCGTTCGCCGACGGCGCGGTGCCGATAGGTTCTCCGGTGGACGGATTCACCGTCGTGAGCTTGTCGCCCGACGCCGCGAAAACCCAATCGCCGTTTATGTACATCCTGTGTTCCTGCAAGTTGATTACCCCCTTGTTTTTCTTCTGTGAGCATTATATAACAAACGACACAAAAAAGCTTTATATAATTTACGAAATTTTATAAGAAATATTTATCACAGGATGACAAATCCCTATCTTGACTAAAACTTGCCGATGTTGTATTCTCTTTTTATATATTATTCACAAGACTGAAAGGAGCGCGCGGCGTGGAAAAAATGCTTGAGGGACAGATTGCGCTGATAACGGGAGCCACGAGCGGCATGGGTGAGGCGGTGGCACGCCTGTTCGCAAAGGAGGGCGCGGCCGTTGTGATAGGCGGGCGCAGCGCCGGGAAGGGCGAAAAGCTCGCCGCCGAGATTAACGCGGCGGGCGGCGCGGCGCGGTACTACGGGCCGCTTGACGTGACGAGCGAGGCGAGCAACGCGCAGACGGTGGAGAAAACGATAGCGGAGTTCGGGAAAATCGACATTTTGGCGACGTTCGCCGGAAAGACGTTTGACGGCGAGGGCTTGGACGAAAAGACGAGCTATGAGAAGACGATAGAGTCGAACATGACGGGCACGTACAACACGGTGTTCGCCGTGCTACCGCACATGAAGGAGCGCAAGTCGGGGAAAATCGTCATATGCTCCTCAAACGGCGCGTTCAACCCGACGACGCCCGCGTACTCGTACCACATGGCGAAGGCGGGGTGCGAGTCGCTGACGGTGAACCTCGCGATGGAGTGCGCGCCGCTCGGGATTCGCGTCAACTGCATAAAGCCGGGGCCGATACGCACGTCGTTCTGGGACGAGCTCGCGTCCGGCGACGAGCTTGAGAGTCTGCTCGACGGGATCGCGCGGCACGAGGTGCCGATGGGCAGAATCGGGACGGCGGAGGACATCGCGGGGCCGACGCTGTTTCTGGCCTCTGAGCTGTCGGCGTACATAACGGGGCTGTGTATGTACGTAGGCGGCGGAATCGGGTACGTGTACAGCCACCCGCAGTCATTTTTGCTGGGCAAAACGCCCACGGGAGGGAAATAATATGGCGTCATTTAACAACTACAAGCACCTTTTTACACCGATAAAGGTGGGGCACACCACATTTAAGAGCCGCGTGGAGTTCGCGCCGATGGTCTGCGACATGACGGACGGCGACGGCGAGGCGACGCAGGGCTACGTCGATTTCGTCGAGAGGCAGGCGGAGTCCGGCGTCGCGATAATCCACCTCGGCGCGACGCCCGTGGACGACGTGGCGGCGGCCGACTACCGCTCCGAGCTGTGCGTGACGAGCGAGGACAGGGTGGCGCACCTCGTAAAGCTGGCGGAGGCGGCGCACAGGCACGGCGCGAAGCTCTCCGTGGAGCTCGTACACGCGGGGAGGGGAGCGGATCCGGAGCTGATAAAGTCGCCAGACGCGCTCGCGCCGTCGAATTTCCCGATTCAGGACAGGCACCCGTACATAAAGGAGATGGATCAGCGCGATATTGAGCAGGTGATCGCGTCGTATGTGGACTGCGCGACGCGCCTGAAGCGCTGTGGCTTTGACGCGGTGCTCATCCACGGGGCGCACGGGAACCTGATTGCGCAGTTCCTCTCGCCGTATGTAAACCACAGGACGGATCAGTACGGCGGGACGCTTGAAAACCGTATGCGCTTCCCGCTCGCGCTGCTCAAAGCTGTGCGCGAGGCCGTGGGGCGGGACTTCATACTCGAGCTGCGAATCTCCGGCGACGAGGTGATTGACGGCGGCATGAGGACGGACGAGGTGATCGAGTTTCTAAAGGTCGCGCAGGAGTATATCGACATCGTAAACGTCTCCGCCGGGCTTATAGTCGAGCCGGAGGGGCGCGTGTACAGTATGCCGACGTATTTCCGGCCGCCCGGCTCAAACGTGCCGTACGCGCGGAAGATAAAGGCGTGCAAGGACATAAAAATCCCGATAAGCGTCGTGGGGAGCATAATCACGGCGGAGCTCGCGGAGAGCATAATC
Organism: Oscillospiraceae bacterium; assembly: GCA_031261245.1. Lineage (GTDB taxonomy): Bacteria > Bacillota > Clostridia > Oscillospirales > Oscillospiraceae > JAIRRO01. The sequence continues at coordinate 12,065 of JAISKU010000102.1, forward strand.
GCCGAGGGGAGCGCCGACCTCGTGGCGATGGCGCGCGCGCTTTTGGCGGATCCCGACGCGCTGAACAAGTGCTATCGCGGGCGCGAGGACGACGTGCGGCCGTGTCTGCGCTGCTGGGGCTGCGCGGGGGGCTACGGCTCTCACATACACTGCGCCGTGAATCCGCAGCTCGCGCGGACATACCGCTACTCAAAGCCGTGGCCGGCGGACGTGAAGAAGAAGGTCGTCGTTATCGGGGGAGGCATCGCGGGTACGCAGGCGGCGCGGACGCTGATGGCGAAGGGTCACAGCGTGGTGCTGTTTGAAAAGGGCGAGAAGCTCGGCGGGCTGCTGAACGATATAAACAAGCTGCCGTTCAAGGACGACATGCGCCGCTACACGGACTGGATCGAGCGCGAGACGCAAAAGTGCGGCGCGGACATTCGGCTGAACACCGAGGCGACGGTTGAAAACGTGCTGGCGGAGGCGCCTGACGCGATTATTGTCGCCGTCGGAGCCGTGCCCGCGCGCCCGCCGATTCCCGGTATTGACGGGAAAAACGTGTACAACGTCATCGACGTGGACTCCGGCAGGGTGACGATACCGAAGGGCAGCCGCGTCGTGGTGTGCGGCGGGGGACTTTCGGGCTGTGAGTCGGCAATCGCGCTCGCGATGGAGGGGAACACGGTAACCGTCGTGGACATGATACCCGTGTCGGAATTCGCCTCGGGAGTGCACGACCTCGTGAAGAGCATGATTGAAATGCTGCTTGAGCAGCACGGCGTCACGCTGATAGGGGAGCACCTCGTGCGCGAGATAGGCGACAAGGTGAAGATCGAGGGCAAGGACTGGAGCTTTGCGGAGCTTGACGCGGACTACGTGGTGGACGCGTTCGGCATGAAGAAGAATCAGCCGATGATTGACAGGTTCTTTGAGCTGATACCGGACGTGTACTACGTCGGCGACTGCCTGGAGGTCAAGAACATCATGAACGCGAATTTCACGGCGTACGACAGGAGCTGCAACATCTGAAAGGGCGCAAAAACGCGGCGGGGCATATGCCCCGCCGCGTTTATCTGTTATTTAAGGAATTTTCTCCTCAGATCCTGATCAATAGCGCCGTAGCCGTAGTACAGGATGACAAACGCCGCAGCCGCGCCGACGGGGTCGCCTTTGAAAACGACTGTTTGAAGCGCCTCGTCCTCCGGAAAAATAAATTCCTGACCGGTAAAATATTCCGCGGCTTTCGATGTCTCAAAAAATATCATACCACCTGAACTGTTAGGGAGATATGCTCCGATGCGCTCGTCGTCATATGAAAAACTGCAATACTTTCCGTCAGCATCATACTCATACGTACCGAGCTTGATTTTGTTGTTAAAGAGATTTAAGTACACAGCGCCGTCCTCAAAATATCCGAGGACATTTCCGTGACCCGGCCACTCCAAGAGCTCGCCCATGGTGGATTTGCCCGCAGCCTTGTTCTTTTTCTTGAAAAACATGTTGAAAAGCCTCCTCGTTAAGCGTAGCGGTCGTAAATATCACATTTTTTGTACTCATCGTCAGAATCGGATTTGCATACGTGTTTTACTTTCGTGTCGTCGGAGTCCATCTTTTTACCTGTGAGTTTGCATATGTACTTGTCGCCGGAGTTTCCGAAAGAGCTGTGGCTCTCGTAATCAAGCTTGGGACATCTGGACATTTTTTTCACCTCACACTCAAAATATTTTTGCTAATATATCATATATAGCGCGGTTCGTCAAGACCACGCCGGGATATATGAACATGAAAAACTGCGGCGGCACAATGTGCCGCCACAGTTTTTTTATGCAGTCGGGTTAGCCGAGCAGCTCGCCGAGGTCGTAGCTCGGCGCGCCGGCCGGGAGCTTGTCGCGCGGGGTCTTGGTCGTGGGCTTTGTCGCGACGTCCACCTTCAGGGAGAGCACGTAGCCCTCGGCGGAGATGGCGAGGTTGAGTTTGAGGTTCGCGCCGTCGGTATCGACGTGGAGATTCGCGGCGACGCCCTCGACGTCGAGGGCAAGCGCCACGGCAAAGGAGGTGGCGTCGCCCGCCGCGTTGGTTTTGATCGTGGTGACGACAGTCACGCTATCGCCGCTCTTTTCAACGGTGTACGTGCTGACGTAGCTGTTGCCGGTCTTTACGAACGCCGCGTCGCTGTACATGCCGCGTATGACGTCGAGCACGATTTCGAGGGCTTCAAAGTCGTCAACGCTCGAAAACGGGACGGAGGCAATGATTTCGGTGATTGTGTAGTCGATGATCGCTTTCACGTCGCCGAGCTCCGCGATTTCGGCGGCGGAGGAGTCGAGCGCGTCGCCGAGGTCAAGCTCCTCAAGCAGGGAGTTGAGGTCGAGCGTGAGCCACGCGCCGGCGGGAGAGCCGATAAGCGCGTTCAGGAACTCGGAGTGCAGACCGAACAGGCCGGATTCGGAGTTGAGGAGAATCTCCGCGTCGATGTCGGCAGATGCGGAGACGCCGGGGATTGCGGTGCCGAGAATCGCGCCTATATCCGCCTTGGCCTTGACGGTGGCGTCAATCGTCGTGCCGGAGGAGATGACGTCGATCGTGGCGTCAACGGGGAGATTGACTTCGGCGTCGCCGTCGTCAATCGACAGGTCGAAATCGACCGTCGCCGAGGTCTCCGTATTGCCCGTCGCGGCCTCCCACTTGAGCAGCTTGTCGAGAATCGTGTACGTGGATTTGTCCGCCGCGAGCAGCGTGTACGGATCGACGATGATTACGGTTTTTGCGGACTGATCCCAGCCGACGGTCGCCCCGATCGTCTGTGAGACGAAGCGGACGGGGACGAGGACGCTGCCGCCGATTGTGACGGGCGGCACGTCGAGCGTGAATTTCTCGGAGGTTTCACCGCGCTTTACGGTGATTTCCGTGCCCGTCTGCACGAACTCGACCGTTAAGTCGTCGCGCACGGCGGAGACGGTGCGCGTCGGGAAGTCGTAGCTGACCACGGCGCCGAGCGCCTCAAACAGGTCGCGGAACGGGACGTAGACCTTGCCCGCCTTGCCGTCAAAGTACGGCTTGACGCCGCTCGGGTAGTCGATGAGCTTGCCGTTGAGCTGGATTTCCGCGGTGTCCGTCTGCGCGGGGGCCGCGAGGGCGGTGAGGGAGACGGCGGAGAGCATGGACAGAACGAGCGCGAGAATAAGTACCTTTTTCAGGAATTTTGACATTTGCGCACCTCCAAATAATAATACGTTTTTACACACGTACACGATAGCACGCGCGGGGAAATTATGCAACTGTTCAGGGAAATTTTACAATTTTATCAGGTGACGCAGAGCAGACCGCCGTCGTGCGGCAGAATGACGCCCGTGACCTGTCTCCCGGCGGCCGAGGCGAGGTACACGCACATCGCGCCGATCTCGATCGGCTCCCCGAAGCGATGCGTCGGCATGTCATGCTCGATCATCGCAATCGCGCTCGGCGGGAGATCCGCGTCGAGGTCGGAGTGCGTCGGGCCGGGGGCGATGCCGTTGACGCGTATGCCGAAGTCGCCGAGTACGACGGCGAGATAGCGCGTGAAGATGTCTATCGCCGCCTTTGAGGCGTTGTAGGGCGAGTTCTCATGGTCGCGCGAGTTTGACACGCGCTGGCCGCCGACGGAGGAGATGTTGATTATCGAGCCGCCGAGCCCGCCGTC
>JAISKU010000147.1 GCA_031261245.1 Oscillospiraceae bacterium
TTTGACAGCATGGTGCTGTGCGCGCCGGTGATGCTGGCGCTGATGTTCATACTATGACGAAAAGCGTGATTGTGCTCGGCTCCACGGGGTCGATAGGGACGCAGACGCTTGAGGTGTGCGCCGCGCTCGGTATCCGCGTCGCGGCGATATCGGGGTACCGCAACACGAAATTGCTCTCGGAGCAGGCGGCGAGGTTTTCACCGGAGATTGCGACGACGGAGCCGCTCGAGGCGCTCAAATGCGACGCGGACGTCGTGGTGAACGCGATTGTCGGGCGGGCGGGGCTCGCGGCGACGCTTGAGACCGTGGGGCGCGGTCAAAGGCTCGCGCTGGCGAACAAGGAGAGCTTGGTGTGCGCGGGAGAGCGCGTCATGGCGCTCGCGAGAGATACGGGTGCGGAGATTATTCCCGTGGATTCGGAGCACTCCGCGATTTTTCAGTGCTTGCGCGGCGCGGACGGGAATAGAGTTAAGAGGATAATTCTGACGGCCTCAGGCGGGCCGTTTTTCGGAAGAACGCGCGGGGAGATGCGCGGCGTCACGGTAGCGGAGGCGCTGGCGCACCCCAACTGGCGCATGGGCGCGAAGGTCACGGTGGACAGCGCGACGATGATGAACAAGGGCCTTGAGATGATTGAGGCGATGAGGCTTTTCGGGCTGCCGCCGGAGAGGATAAGGATTCTTGTACACCGGCAGAGCGTCGTGCACTCGGCGGTGGAGTTCGAGGACGGGGCGGTGATTGCGCAGCTCGGGACGCCGGACATGCGGCTTCCGATACAGTACGCGCTGACGTATCCGGAGCGGCGGGAGAGCCCGGCGGCGGCGCTGGAGCTCGCGGAAATCGGGAGTCTGACGTTCGAGGAGCCGGATTTTGAGGCGTTTCCGTGCTTGCGGCTCGCGTATGAGGCTGTGGCGGGCGGCGACGCGGCGTGCGGCGCGCTGTGCGACGCGAACGAGCGCGCGGTGGCGCGTTTTCTCGCGGGGGAGATAGGTTTTGACGGCATTTACGAATCGGTGAGTGCGGAATTGGAGAAGATATAGCGTATGTATATTGTTTTGGCGATAATTATTTTCGGCCTGCTAATCGTCACGCACGAGATAGGGCACTTCGTCGCGGCGAAAAAGCTCGGCGTCAAGGTGAACGAGTTCGCGTTCGGCATGGGGCCGAAGCTCTGGTCAAAGCAGCGCGGCGAGACGCTTTACGCGTGGCGGCTGCTGCCGATAGGCGGGGCGTGCGTCATGGAGGGCGAGGACGCGGATACGCCGGACCCGCGCGCGTTCACGGCGGCGAAGCGCTGGAAGCGCGTCGTGATTCTCGCGGCGGGGGCGGTGATGAACTTTCTGACGGGTCTCATCATCGTGCTGATTCTCGGCGCGGGGATAAAATACATCGCGGGGACGACGGTAGATCACCTCGCGCCCGGGTTCCCGAACGAGGGCGCGGACGGGCTTATGGCGGGGGATAAGCTGTATGCGATTAACGGCAACAGGCTCTACTACGACGACGATTTTTCGCTGTTTATGCAGCTTCCGGACGCGACGGACGGGGCTATTGACCTGACGATCGTGCGCGGCGGGGAGAAGATTACGCTGCGCGATTTTCCCCTCGCGCCGCGCGAGTACACGGAGGACGGCGAGACGCGCGTGCGCTACGGCCTGTCGCTGAACGCGATTGAGCCGACGGCGGGGGCGAAGCTGAAATACTCGCTGTACACGGCGTTCAACTTCGCGCGGATTGTGAAGGTGAGCCTCGTGCAGCTCATTACGGGCAACGCGGGACTGCGCGACATGTCGGGGCCCGTGGGGATAGTCACGGTGATAAACGAGGCGGCGTCGAGCCCGCAGCTGAAAGACACGGGCGAGCGGCTGCGGTACGTGTTCAACCTCGCGGCGCTGATCGCGGTCAACCTCGCGGTGATGAATCTGCTGCCGATTCCGGCGCTCGACGGCGGTCGGATTTTCGGGCTTTTCGTGACGTTTGTGATTGAGAAGATCACGCGCAAGCGCGTGGATCCCAAGTACGAGGGGTATGTGCACGGCGCGGGTCTGGCGCTGCTGCTGATTCTGATGGTCGTCATCATGGTGAGCGACATCATGAAGCTCTTATGACGCGGCGGATTGAGGTCGGCGGCGTGGCCGTCGGCGGCGGTGCGCGGATACCGGTGCAGTCGATGACTACGACGGCGACGGCGGATATAGAGGCGACCGTCGCGCAGATTCACGCGCTGGAGGCGGCGGGGTGCGACATCGCGCGCGTGGCCGTGCCGGATATCGAGAGCGCGCGGGCGATTGCGGCGATAAAGGCGCGGATACAAATTCCGCTCGTGGCGGACATTCATTTTGACTACAGGCTCGCCCTCGCGTCCGTCGAGGCGGGCGCGGACAAGATACGCATAAATCCCGGAAATATCGGCGGCGGGGAGCGCGTGCGCGAGGTCGTGGACGCGTGCCGCGCGCGCGGCGTGCCGATTCGCGTCGGGGTGAACGGCGGGAGTTTAGAAAAAGAGATTTTGGCGAAGTACGGCGGGGTTGCGACGGCCGAGGCGCTCGCGGAGAGCGCGATTGGGCATGTGGGGCTGCTGGAAAAGCTCGGGTTTTACGATATATGCGTGTCTGCGAAGTCGTCGGACGTGAGGACGACGATCGCGGCGTACAGGCTGCTGTCAGAGCGGACGGATTACCCGCTGCACCTCGGCGTGACCGAGGCGGGCGAGGAGTTTTCGGGACTTATACGCTCCTCGGCAGGGATTGGCGCGCTGCTCGCCGACGGGATCGGGGACACGATTCGCGTGTCGCTGACGGCGGAGCCGGTGCGCGAGGTCGAGGCGGGTGTGGAGCTGCTGCGCTCGCTCGGATTGCGGCGCGGGGGCGCGAGGCTGATATCGTGTCCGACGTGCGGGCGGTGCCGCTACGACATGTTCCGCGTCGCGGGCGAGGTCGGGCGGCGGCTGCGCGAGCTGCCGGAGGAGCGGGAGATCACCGTCGCGGTGATGGGCTGCGCCGTGAACGGGCCCGGCGAGGCGCGCGCGGCGGACTTCGGAATCGCCGGAGGCGACGGCGCGGGCGTGCTGTTCCGGCGCGGCGAGGTCGTGGGGAGAGCTCCGGAGGGCGAGCTTGTGGATAGGCTGTTTGAGATGATTGAGGGGGAATAGGAAAAGGGCGGCTATGCCGCCCTTTTTTGCGCGTATTGTGTGATTTTGCGCTACATCGCGGTCGCGCCGCCGTCGATCACGAGGCTTGAGCCCGTGCAGAAGCTCGCCTCATCCGAGGCGAAGAAGAGGATTCCGGCGGCGATCTCCTCCGGGCGGGCGGCGCGGCCGAGCGGGATCATCTGCACGCCGAGCTTCTCAAAATCGCTTCCCACCGGCACCATGTCGGAGTTCGTGAGGCCGGGGAGCACCGTGTTCACGCGGATTCCGCGCGGGGCGCACTCCCCCGCGAGCGTCTTTGTGTACGAGAGCACCGCGCCCTTGCTCGCCGCGTAGCTGGCGATGTCCGGCGCGCCGCAGATCGCGGAGATGGACGACGTGTTCACGATCGAGCCGCTTTTTTGCGCCGTCATGTGGGGCAGCACCTCGCGTATCATGAGCATGTACGCGCGGATGTTCACCTCAAACACGTCGTCAAAGTCGCGCTTGATATCGAACTTTTCGCCGTCGTAGTGCGACACGACGCCCGCGTTGTTCACGAGGATGTCGATGCGGCCGAGCACCTCCGCCGCCGTTTTCACGAGCTTTTTGACGTCCGCTTCCTTTGTCACGTCCGTTTTCACGAACGTCGCGTCGCCGCCGGACGCGCGCAGCTTCGCCTCGAGCTCCGCGCCGTTGCTCTCCCGCCGTCCCGCGAACACGATTTTTGCGCCCTCGCGCACGAAGATCTCCGCTGCCGCGCGGCCGATTCCGCTCGTCGCGCCTGTGATTATCGCAGTTTTTCCGTCAAGTCTTCCCATTTTGCGCCTCCCGTATTTTCAGATTTATGGTTACACTTTACTACTTTTCGCGGGAAAACGCAAGCGCGGGACGCGGCTGTAAAAAAACTTGCAGGGACGGCGCTTTTCTGCTATAATTCCTGTAACAGTGCGGCGCGCGCCGCGAAAAAGGGATTTATTATGGACGAAAACAATTTCAGGCTGCCGGAGACGGTTTCTCTCACCGGCGCGGACGTCTCGGCTCTGCTGAGGCTCGGCGACGGCGACGCCGCCCTGCTCTATTTGTATCTGTCCGCTTTCGGCGGGACGGACGCGCCGGAGGAGCTGCCGCGCTGTCCGGGGCTGTCGCCCGAGGCGCTGCGCGCCGCCGAGAGTCGGCTGCGCTCCGCAGGGCTGCTCGCCCCCGCGCGCGCCGTGCCGGAGAGCGCACCGCCGGCGCACACGGAGCGGCCGCGGACGCACGTCCCCGCGACGGGCGGCGAGGTGCGGGGCGAGGACGAGGACGGGCGGCAGTTCTACGTGCTCGTGCAGGAGGCGCAGCGTATGCTCGGCCGTGTGCTGTCGTCGGACGACCTGATACGGCTTTTCGGGATATACGACACGCTGAAGCTCCCGCCGGAGGTGATTTTGCAGCTGATACGCTACTGCATGTCCGAGACGGAGCGGCGCGACGGCAACACGCGGCCGCCGTCGGTGAAGTACATCGAGAAGGCCGCGTACACGTGGGAGCGGGAGGGGATTTTCTCCCTCGAGCTCGCCGAGGAGTACATAAAGAGCCGCGCCGCGCGCCACGCCGAGGCGGCCGTGATAAAAAAGGCGTTGCAGATAAACGACCGCGAGCTGACGCCCTCCGAGCGCAAGTACGTGGAGAGCTGGCTCTCCCTCGGCTTCGACGCGGAGGCGATCTCCGTCGCGTATGACCGCACGGTGATGAAAACAGGGCGGCTCGCGTGGGGATACATGGACTCTATAATCGTCAGCTGGCACGGGAAGGGTCTGCACACGGCGGCGGACGTGGCGGCGAAGGACAGCCGTCCGGAGCGCGGTCCGCGCAAGGCGGGCGCCGAGCGCCCCGCGCCGGACAGCCGCGAGTTTGAGCGCATGAACAGGCTCCTGTCGGAGCTGAACAAGGAGAAGGACTGATGGGCAGAGACGGGCGGCTTTTGTCGCGGGCGCGAGAGGCGTTGTCCGACAGGCGGCGCGGGCGCGAGAGCGAGCTCCGGCGGCGCGAGGGCGAGGTTTTCGCGTCCTCGCCGCGCGCGCGCGAGCTGTCGCGCGAGCTTGAGAGCACGATGCGCGAGCTGTTCGGCTCGGCGCTCGACTCCCAAGGCGCGCAGCGCACGGTCGAGGACATAGAGTCGCGCAATCTCGCGCTTCAGGAGGCGCTTAGGCGCGAGCTGACGGGCGCGGGGTTTCCGGCGGACTACCTCGACGACACGCCGTACTGCGAGGAGTGCGGCGACACGGGCTACGTCGGCGCGGAGGTGTGCGGGTGCCTGCAGGCGCTGTACGATATTGAGCAGCGGGAGTCGCTGTCGAGCCTGCTGAAGCTCGGGAACGAGGGGTTTGAGACGTTCAGGCTCGACCTCTACGACGAGCGGGACGAGCGCACGGGGTTTCTCATACGCGAGCACATGCGGCACATACTCGAGTTCTGCCGACTGTACGCGGACACGTTCGGGGACGGGTCGTTCAACCTGTTTCTGTCGGGCGCTCCCGGCCTCGGCAAGACGTTTCTGTCGGCGAGCATCGCGCGCGTCGTCGCGGGGGGCGGACACTCCGTCGTGTACGACACGTTTACGTCGATTTTTTCGCGGTTGGAGGACGAGAAGTTCTCAAAGGACGCGGACATGGACACGACGCGCGAGGACACGCGGCGCTATCGCGAGTGCGACCTGCTTATCGCCGACGACCTCGGCGCGGAGATGACGACGTCGTTTACGACGGCGGCGCTGTACGAGCTTGTGAACACGCGGCTTATCACGGGGCGCAAGACGATTATCTCGTCGAACCTGCTGCCCGAGGAGCTGTACGGGCGATATTCGCCGCAGATCGCGTCGCGGCTTGAGGGCGAGTATCGGACGCTGAAGTTTTACGGGAGCGACATCCGGCTAAAAAAACGCGACGGCTGAAACGCGGAGTATCGGTCGAAAATCATCGCTGTATAAGTTTTTCCGTCGATATTCACCGCAGGTGGATAATTGGCGCGGCAGGTAGGTATTTCCCGCCGGAAATAATTCGCTTAAAATCTGGACTTTTGCACTTTTCCACAGAGTTCTCCACAGCGGCTTTTGTTGCAAAACGCATAACGGGTATCCATTCCTGTTATACAAAATGTAAATAAAGACGCGCGGCGCGCTCTTCTACTTTCGTTTTTTCGTGGATATAATTATTTATCGGTAAAGGGGGCGTGAGAATGGCACAGCGCCATGAGCGCAGTTTTCTCAAGGGAGCGGCGATACTCGCGGCCGCGGCGATAATAGCGAAGATAGTGGGGGCGCTGTTCAAGCTTCCGCTTTACAATCTGCTCGGCACGGACGGGACGGCGCACTTTAACAAGACGTACCAGATATACACGCTGCTGCTCGCGATCTCCTACTCGGGGATACCGGTGGCGCTCTCGCGCCTCATCTCCGCGTCGCGCGAGACGGGCAACACGCGGCAGACGGCGCGGTATTTCAAGGTCGCGCTGCCGGCGTTCGCGCTTGTCGGCGCGGTGACGAGCGCGGTGATGTTCCTGTTCGCGCCGCAGCTCGCGGCGTTCATGAAGGATCCGCAGGCGACGACGGGGATACGCGTGCTCTCCCCCGCCGTATTTCTCTGCTGCGTGCTGTCGGTGTACGAGGGGTTCGCGCAGGGGCACGAGGACATGCTGCCGACGGCGATAAAGCAGCTTCTCGAGGTCTTTTGCAAGCTGCTTTTCGGCATGGCGGCGGCGATAATACTGCTGCGGCAGGGCAAGAGCCCCGAGACGACGGCCGCGGGCGCGATAACGGGCGTCGTCGTCGGGCTTCTGATCTCTCTGCCCGTGCTTATGCACTACAAGCTGAAGAAGAGCGCGCTTGAGCGGGCGTCGGGGACGGCGAAGAGCGTGTCCGACACGCTTCTGGCGATTTTCAGGGTGAGCGTGCCCGTGACGCTGGGCGCGTCGTTCATGAGTATTCTGACGCTGCTCGACTCCCGGCTCGTGAGTATGCGGCTGGAGGCGTCGGGGCTGACGTTCGACGCGGCGATAAACAAGTTCGGCATATACTCCCAGTGCCAGGTGGTGTTCAACCTGCCGGCGTCGCTCGTCGCGCCGGTGACGGTGAGCATAATCCCCGCGATATCCGCGGCGGTCGCCGGGCGGCGGCGCGACGAGGCGCGGGGGATCACGGAGTCCGCGATGAAGCTTATATGTCTGATAGCGATGCCGGCGGCCGTCGGGATAAGCGCGTTGTCCGGGCCGATTTTCCGGGCGTTTTACGGCGTGTCCGAGAACTCCGCGGACGGGGCGCGCGTGCTCGCGATTCTCGGCGCGGCGTCGTTCTTCGTGTGCTCGCAGCTGCTGACTACGTCGGTGCTTCAGGCGAACGGACACGAGAGGGTGCCGATGCTCACGTACCTCGCGGGGGGGATAGTGCAGCTCGCGCTCGACTACGTGCTCGTCGGGGACGCGAGGATCGGGATAAT